>CBDLTN010000014.1:0-27331 GCA_965306065.1 uncultured Sulfurospirillum sp.
AATCAAGATTTAACAATAAACTCAGATTTAATCTGAGTTTATTTAATTTTTTATTATTTTAAGTCTATTAATTCTTGGTTATCCATATTTACTGATGGACTCATAGTTAATGAAAGTGCAGCAGTTTTTATATATTTACCTTTTGAAGATGCTGGTTTTTGTTTGTTGATAGCTCTTACAAAAGTATTAAAGTTATCAGTTAAACTAGCTTCATCGAAACTTACTTTACCAATACCAGCGTGGATATTTCCTTGCTTATCAACACGGAAGTTTACTTGACCACCCTTATTGTTTTCAACTGCTTTTGTTACGTCCATTGTAACTGTACCAGTTTTAGGGTTAGGCATGATACCTTTTGGTCCTAGTATACGTCCTACTTTACCAACTAATCCCATCATATTTGGAGTTGCTATCAAAACATCGAAGTCAATTTTTCCAGCTTGAATATCTGCTATTAGTTCATCTGCGCCAACTATGTCAGCACCAGCTGCTTTTGCTTCATCTGCTTTTGCATCTTTTGCTACAACTGCAACTCTTACACTCTTACCCGTTCCTGCTGGAAGGATAACAGAACCACGAACCATTTGATCAGCATGTCTTGGATCTACATTAAGTTTTAATGCAATCTCTACTGTTTCATCAAACTTAGCTGAAGCTAATGTTTTTAATGTTGATAAAGCCTCTGCTGCAGAATATTTTTTTTCTGCATCTACTTTTTTCAGTAATTCCTGAAATCTTTTTGTTATTTTTTTTGCCATTATATATCTCCGCATATTTTGCTTCCGCTTATTACCCTAAACGGTTAAGGGAAAAAATTAATCTACTATTTCAACGCCCATACTTCTTGCTGAACCAGCAATAATTTTTGCTGCTTGTTCACGGTCATTAGTGTTAAGATCAGCAATTTTCTGCTCTACTACTTCAAGAACTTGTGCTTTAGTTAACTTTCCAACTTTGTTTTTAAGTGGATTATCAGTACCTTTTTTGATGCCAGCTGCTTTCATGATTAAATCAGATGCTGGTGGTTGTTTTGTAATAAATGTAAAACTTCTATCTGCATAAACTGTAATTACAACAGGAATATTAAAGCCCATTTTATCTTTTGTTTTTTCGTTAAATGCTTTACAGAATTCCATAATATTAACACCTTGTTGTCCTAGTGCTGGACCAACTGGTGGTGATGGATTTGCTTTTCCGGCAGCGATTTGTAATTTAATCTCGCCTGTTATTTTCTTTGCCATTTAAATATCCTTTAAACTATTTTTTCTACTTGAGTGTAGAGAATCTCTACTGGTGTACTTCTACCAAATATAAGAACATTTAGTTTTAGCTTACCATGTTCCATATCATACTCTTCTACCGCACCTGTAAAGTTAGCAAACGGACCTTCTGTAATCCGTACACTCTCTCCTGTTTCGAAGAAGATTTTTGGTTTTGGTGCACCTTTTTTCTCTGCTTTTTCTAAAATTACCTGAATATCTTTTTCGGTTAATGGAGTAGGCTTTTTAGACTCTCCAATAAAACGACCAACTTTAGGTAATGATTGAATCATATGCCAAAGTCTTGTATCTAAATCAAGATGTGCAAATGCATATCCTGGGTATAGACTTCTTTCAGTTATTTTTTTCTTTCCATTTTTAACTTCAATCACATCTTCCGTTGGAACGATGATCTCTTTAAGTTTATCTTCAATAGAGTTGTTAACAACAATCTCTTCAATTGCTCTTTTTACAGCTTGTTCACTTCCAGCATAAGTCTGGATTGCATACCATTTGTGATCCATCTTAAACCTACATCACTGCAGATAAAGAAGATGACATGATTAAATCAATCAATGCTAAAAAGAGTGACACAACCGTAACAACTACAAAAACAGATATAAAAGCATTTCTAATCTGTTCTTTAATTGGGAAGATAACTTTTGATAGTTCTACTTTTGAATGATTGTAATAAGTTACCAATTTTTCCATATTTTATACCTTACTTTCATCTTTTCAAGAAGCTAATCTTCTTAAAATTAACGCATTACTAAAGCTACGGTAAAAACCGAGAACTCTTGTTAGTGGCAGGGCAGGAGGGATTCGAACCCCCAGCACCTGGGTTTGGAACCCAGTGCTCTACCATTGGAGCTACTGCCCTACATGTATTATTCCCTCCGAAGAGGGAGATAATTAACTTTTTAGTTTCACTTCTTTGTGAACTGTGTGCTTTTTAAGTCTTGGACAATACTTCTTAGCTTCAAACTTTTCTGTATATGTCTTAGAATTTTTTGTTGTTGTGTAGTTTATATCTCCACATTCAACGCACTTTAATCCTATTTTAATAGTCATCTAAATTGCCTTTAAAAATAGGGAAGATTAACTTCCCTGTTTGCTTTTTCTTTTAATTACTTTTCGATTGAAGAAACAACACCAGCACCAACAGTTCTACCACCCTCACGGATTGCAAATCTAGTACCTTCTTCCATAGCGATAGGAGCGATAAGCTCTACGTTAATTTTTACGTTATCTCCAGGCATAACCATCTCAGTACCTTCTGGTAATGTGATTGAACCTGTAACGTCTGTTGTTCTTACATAAAATTGTGGTCTATAGTTATTGAAGAAAGGAGTATGTCTACCACCTTCGTCTTTACTTAGAACATAAATTTCTGCTGTAAATTGTGTATGAGGAGTAATAGTAGCTGGTTTACAAAGAACCATACCTCTTTCAACTGCCTCTTTAGCTGTACCACGTAAAAGTATACCACAGTTATCACCAGCTTCACCTTGATCCATCTCTTTACGGAACATTTCAACACCAGTTACTGTAGTTGATTGAGTGTCTTTGATACCAACGATTTCGATAGTCTCTCCAACTTTAACAACACCTCTCTCGATACGTCCTGTAACAACAGTACCACGACCTGAGATTGAGAATACATCTTCAACAGGCATTAAGAAATCTTTATCAGTCTCTCTTACTGGCTCTGGAATATATGCATCAACTTCATTCATAAGGTTCATGATTTTCTCACTCCACTCACCTGGAGTTCCAGCTTTAGCTTCTTCAAGTGCTTGTAGTGCAGATCCAGCAACGATTGGTATATCGTCTCCTGGGAAGTCATACTCAGAAAGTAATTCTCTGATTTCCATCTCTACTAATTCTAGTAGCTCTTCATCATCAACCATATCAGCTTTGTTCATGAAAACAACGATATATGGAACACCAACTTGGCGAGATAGAAGGATATGCTCTCTAGTTTGAGGCATAGGACCATCAGCTGCAGATACAACTAAGATAGCTCCGTCCATTTGTGCAGCACCAGTAATCATGTTCTTAACATAATCCGCGTGACCTGGACAATCTACGTGTGCATAGTGACGACCTTCAGTTTCATACTCGATATGAGAAGTAGCAATTGTAATACCTCTTTCTCTCTCTTCTGGTGCATTATCAATCTGATCAAAATCTTTCTTCTCTGCTAGTCCAGCTTCTGCTAGTACTGCTGAGATAGCAGCTGTAAGTGTAGTTTTACCATGATCAACGTGACCAATAGTACCTATGTTAACATGTGGTTTCGTTCTTTCGAATTTTTCCTTAGCCATTTCTTCCTCCGTATGAAGTTTTATTTTTCTTATTTAATTTAATTTTATGGAGCTCATAGAGGGACTTGAACCCTCGACCTCTTCCTTACCAAGGAAGTGCTCTACCTCTGAGCCATATGAGCATTTAATAAAAAGCACTTATAGCAACAACAATAATAACAGGTGATTTATAGGTTAGAGAAGAGTCTACTGAACTAATTCTGTAGTAAAAGATAATCAGAAAAAATTCAACAGCTCCCAGCCAAATAAAATCAATGGAGCGGGAGACGAGATTCGAACTCGCGACAACCTGCTTGGAAGGCAGGAACTCTAGCCACT
Organism: uncultured Sulfurospirillum sp.; assembly: GCA_965306065.1. Classification (GTDB taxonomy): domain Bacteria; phylum Campylobacterota; class Campylobacteria; order Campylobacterales; family Sulfurospirillaceae; genus Sulfurospirillum_A. Next base: position 3,905 of record CBDLTN010000014.1, read on the forward strand.
GAGTTACTCCCGCATAATTTAATGTAATGGTGGTGAGAGAAGGATTCGAACCTTCGAAGATAAAAATCAGCAGATTTACAGTCTGCCCTCGTTGGCCACTTGAGTATCTCACCGTTTAACATTAAAATTTGATTTATTCCTGGTCAAACACTGTCATTTGACACACAACAAAATGGAGCTGGTGAACGGACTTGAACCGCCGACCTGCTGCTTACAAGGCAGCTGCTCTACCAACTGAGCTACACCAGCACTTTGTTTGTGAGGTGAAATTATATCTCAAAACCTCTTCAATGTCAATGGTTTTTTGAACTTTTTTAGTTACAATGTTAAAATATTTCAATTTTCAAGGTTAACATATGAAAATATTATTCTCTCCAAGTGAAGCAAAGTCCGATTTTACCGACTCTAGTCCACTAACTGATAAATCTTTATCTTTTCCTAATCTTTTTGATAAAAGATTGCATGTAATAGAAAGATTACACTTTTTTTTAAAAAATTCCAATTTAGATGATTTAGAAAAATTCTTTGGTATTAAAAAAAGTAATGAATGTGAAAGGTTGGCTAGTCTTAATCTAATAGAATCTTCTACATGTAAAGCTATTCAAAGATATACTGGTGTTGCTTATCAATATTTAGATTTTAAAACACTCGACCAAAACCAACAGGAGTGGCTAAACAAAAATACTATTATTTTTTCTAATTTATTTGGTCCACTATTAGCTGGTGATTATATTCCATACTATCGTTTTAAGCAAGGTTCAACAATTGAAGGCTTTAAACCTGAACTTTTTTATAAAGAATCTTTTAGCAATGTAATAGACCATTATATAGGTAGTGATTTAGTTATAGATTTACGTGCAGGTTTTTATGAAAAATTTTACACCCTTACATGTAAACATATTACAATGAAATTTATCAAAAACGGAAAAGTAGTAAGTCACTGGGCAAAAGCTTACAGAGGAAAAGTTTTAAGAGAGTTAGCAATGAAACAACCAACATCAATAGAACAGTTCAATAATATAAACTTTTCTGGTCTTACCATAGAAGAAATTATAGAAAAAAAATTAAAAAAAGAATATATTTTCAAAATTGATGTATAATTAGGCTAAATTTACTATCAGGAGTTTAAAATGTTACAATGGGCTATAATCGCTATTCTTATCTACGTTATCTACTATTTAATACAAAAGTACGAAAAACGTGTAGAGACTCTTACAAAATTGGTTGAATTAAACCGAGAACAGATTGAGACTAATAGAGAAAATATCCAGCTAAATAAAGAAGGAATTCAAGAAAATAAAACTAAAATTTCTACTAATAAAAGCAATATTACCAAAAATAAAACAGGTATTACCAAAAACAAAAAAGCACTTGAACTCAATCAAGCAGCATTAGAGCAGATGAAGTAAGGGGTTTATACCCCTTACCTTATAAGATTACTGATTATCTAAAGCTCTTGCACCTAAATTTCCATATCTATGGTAACTATGTGAAATACTCTGCTCTTCAAAGTAATTAAGAAGTTCTAATCTTCCTTCCATCATTGGATTTGCTCTAACAATAAACTTAGCAAGCTTTGCAGCTTCTTCAAATACATACGTACTAACTTTTAATATATCTGAATATATAAGTCTATCTACCTTTGTAAAACACTTAACAAACTCTTTTTCACTCTCTCTAAGTATTATATCTGACGAATTGAGAAGAGTCTCTTTGTTTTCATAAAGAAAAGATATTACACTATTCTCTACTGAGGCATCAACACTTACATGTAAAGCCACTCCACTTACTTTAGCGGCGATTATTCTACTCATGACTTCAAATAGTGTATCACTCTTAGTTATACGAAGGGCAATACGCTCTAGCGGAAGATAACGGAATATATTATCTTCACCTCGAAGTTTAAAATAATCATGTTCTACATCAAACTCATCTTTAAAATTCTTTAAGTAGCTCTGAAGGGCAACACTTAATTTTGAAAAATCTTCTTTAAATGCTTCATGTATACCTTTTTGTGCTTCTCTATTCCAATTTTTAACAACGTCTACTAACGGATGAAAGTATGCTTTATCAACCTTTGGTAGACTTACTTCTTCAAAATCCATAAATTGAGAAACATAACTGTACGCTCCTGCTTTTCTTCCTGCTCCTATAGCAGATTTACCCATACCACCGAATGGTTGACGAAGAACTATTGCTCCTGTTGTACCACGGTTTATATATAAGTTACCAGCTTTTAGATTTTCTCTCCAATAATCTGTCTCTCTAGCATCAAGTGATTCTATTCCTGAGGTAAGTCCATATCCTGTTTTATTAACAAGTTCAATTGCATGTTTAAGATCTTTTGCACACATTACCGAAAGTACTGGTCCAAAAAGCTCATTCATGTGGCAGAAGTTTCCATCTTTTACCCCCCACTTTATAGCAGGTTTTAACATATACTCGTTATCTTCTGCATAACTTGGTTTAAGCAACCACTCTTCACCACCTTCAAGAGACTCTATTGCTTTTTTTAAGCCACCATCAACCTTATTAGCTAAAGTACCGATTCTATTTACGTAATTCCAAACTGAACCTACTTCTACACTTTGTGCAGCATCCCTAAGAGCTGATTTAAAACTCTTATCATTGTAAACTTCTTCTTCAAGAACTAAAAGTGAAGTTGCAGAACATTTTTGTCCACTATTATTAAATGCCGATGCAACAACATTTTTAATAGCTTGTTCACGATCAGCCATAGCAGTCACTATAGTTGCATCTTTTCCACCTGTTTCGGCCGTTAGATACAAATCTGGTCTAGCTTTTAACATAGAGTATGCAGTATCCTCACCACCAGTTAAAATTACAAAATCAACTTTTGGATTTTCTACTAAATGTTTACCAGCTAAACTACCAGGTGCCGGAACAAATTGTAATGTACTTTTACTAACACCTGCATCCCAAAAACATTTACACATCTCATATGCACAAAGAGCTGCTACGGAAGCTGGTTTAACAATAACTGTATTACCAGCAGCAAGAGCTGCAGTAACACCACCGACTGGAATAGCAACAGGAAAGTTCCAAGGAGGAGTAATAACACCAACACCCTTACCTTTAAATTTCAAATTCTCAAAATTGTTAAAGTAATCTGCACTATGTCCATAGAACTCTAAAAAGTCAATTGCTTCACTAACTTCTACGTCAGTCTCAGTGATAATCTTACCAACTTCAGCAGATGCAACACCTATTAAGTCTAATCTCTTTTTTCTTACTTCATTAGCAACACGTGAGAGTATCTCAAAACGAGCAGCATGTCCCATACTTCTCCAACCATCAGGATCAGCAACTGCTACATCTACAGCAAGTTCTAAGTCTTTAGCAGTAGGTACAGTATATTTACCACAAATTATTCCATCTTTTAATTGTGATTTATCAGCTACTTCTTTTACTTTACGCTCATCGAATAAATCTTCACCACCAACTACAACAGGAGCAGTTTCAACTTCTTCGCCTTTTTTCTTCATCCATTTTGTGCGAATATCTTCTGCCCATTGTTTATTTGGAGGTAAAATAAAATCTGTATCAGGCTCACCATGATACTCTTTAGTATAGAAACTTCCACCTTTATAATCATCCCAATTTTCAGTAAGTCTATTTTGAGTTCTTTTCGCACCAATAAAAATATTTTTCTTATTTTCAAAAGAAGCAATAAACTGTTCTTTTAACATCTCCCAATCACCACTTCCAGCTTCTAAACCAAAAGAGTAACGAATGAAATTATCTTTACCAGTATTTTCATCAAATCTTCTTACTAAATATGCAATTGCATTAGTAAACTGCTCTTTTTTCGCTGCAGGTCCATAAAGAATAACTTCTCCACTAAGTTCTTTGATAGCAACTCTAGCAGATTCACTCATACCTTCAAGCATCTCCATTGAAAAATAATCCATAACACCATTCTCTTTAGCTGTCTCATAACCATAAGCCAATTCAAAAAGATTGTGAGAAGCAACACCTAAATTTACATAAGGTGCATTTTCTGGTTTTAAAGCGTACTCCAACATTACTTTATAATTACTATCTGTATCTATTTTTTTAGTATATGGACAAGTTTCCCAATGCTTAAGACCAGCTTCTGTCTCTTCCATCTCCATATTTGCACCCTTAACCAAACGTACTTTGATTGCGGCACCTCCATTTTTAACTCTCTCTTTAGCCCAATCAGTAAGTTTAACTTGCCAAAGATGTGAATCAGGAAGATATGCTTGTAGAACTATTCCTGCTTTAAAATCCTTGAATTCTGGTTGTTCTAATACTTTTTTAAATGTAGCAACTGTAAGTGAAAGATCTCTATACTCTTCCATATCTAGATTTATAAACTTATTCTCTTGCTCACCTTTATGATTTGTAAAAGAGTATTTTTTAGCTTGAGCAAATATTTTAGAGAGTCTTGTAGAAAATTCTTCTACAGTATTCTCATAAGAGACAGGATTTATTTGTGAAAATAGTGTTGAGATTTTTATAGACATATAATCAATATTTGGATTTTTAAGTATCTCCATATATTTTTCTATTCTCTCCTGTGCTTCTTCTTCACCAAGAACAATCTCACCAATCATATTGATATTTACTCTAGTGCCTTCTTCTTTTCTTTTTTGAAGATGAGCATTTAAAAGTTTATCTTCTCCTTTAAGTACAACTGTATCTGTATCATTTCTCACATAGTCTATAAACAGAGGAACAGAAATATCTGGTAGATAAACACCAGCATTTCTAAAAAGAAATACTAAGAATTTTTCAGGAGATGAAAAAAATGTAGCCATCCCATATTTTTTAAATATATATTCTACTTGATCTGCTACTCTAGCATTATTTTTAGTCCTAAAACTCTGATCCATAAGATCAATTAAGAGTACCTTATCCATAGGTCTTGCAAACATCTTTTTCATCTTCTCATGAAAATTTTTCTCGAAATTACTTATCTTTTCACCTGCTCTGATTTGCCATTTTTCTGCTAAATCAATAGCACGGTTCATTACAACAGTATTGTTTTCCATTTTCTATCCTTGTATTTTAGTACTACTAAAAGTAGTACCTTTTATAAATTATAAAAATTGTACAAAAAAAACCGTCTGTCTTCTAAGACAAACGGCTTCTTGTAAGTATCTACTTCTTCTTACCTAAGTAAGCCTCTTGAATAACAGTTGAGTTTAGTAGTTCTTGACTACTTCCTTCATGTGTTATCTTTCCTAATTCCAAAACATACCCTCTATCTGCAAGTTTTAGTGCTGCTTTTGCGTTTTGTTCAACAATAAGAACAGTAACACCACTAGCACTAATCTCTTTAATAGCTTTAAAAATTCCTTTTACAAGAACCGGAGCAAGTCCAAGACTTGGTTCATCTAGAATAAGAAGTTTTGGCTTACTCATAATAGCTCTACCAATTGCAAGCATCTGTTGCTCACCACCACTCAAGGTTCCTGCAAGTTGTTTTTTTCTCTCTTCAAGACGAGGAAGAATTTTATATATCCAACCTAAAGTCTCTTCATCATGAGTTTTAAGTGTATATGCACCCATTAGAAGATTTTCTTCAACACTAAGTGTTCCAAAAACTTTTCTTCCTTCAGGAGAGTGACTCATACCACGACTTACTATATCATGTGCAGGTACAGTTGTAATGTCTTCTTTATCAAAATATATATGTCCTTCAGTTGATTTTAAAAGTCCACTTATAGTTCTCAAAGTTGTTGTTTTTCCAGCTCCATTAGCACCAAGAATAGTAACTACCTCACCTTTTTTAACATATAAACTAATACCTTTGATTGCTTTGATGGCGCCATAACCTACATGTAAATCTTTTACTTCTAGTAATATCTCATGATCAACCATTACTCATCCTCATCTTCATCTTCAGCACCAATATATGCTTCTATTACTGCTGGATTATCTTGAACATCAGCTGCCACACCATCACAAATCCAAGCTCCGAAGTTAATTACTGTCATATATTCACAAAGACTCATAATCATATCCATATCATGTTCAATCATCATGACAGTAACACCCATCGCTTGAATCTTACGGATAATAACTGCTAACTCTTTTGTTTCATTTTCATTTAAACCAGCTGCTGGCTCATCTAAGATAAGAAGTTCTGGCTCAGCTGCTAATGCCCTTGCCATCTCTATCTTTCTTTGAACACCATATGAAAGATCTCCAGCTGGAGTTATTGCATACTCACTTAATCCAAAAAGCTCCATATACTCACCAACTTTTTCCCAGTTATATTTTTCATCTTTATAATAAGCAGGTGTTGGAATAATTCCGTTATACCATTTCTGTTTTGATTTGATATGACGTCCTGACATGATATTCTCAGCAACGCTCATCTCAGCAAAAAGTCTGATTGTTTGAAATGTTCTTAGAATTCCAAGTTCAGCTATCTTGTGAGGTGCTGTTCCTTTGATATCTGTTCCATGCCATAATATTTCTCCTTCTTCAGGTGTATATATACCAGTTATACAGTTAAACAAAGTTGTTTTTCCTGCTCCATTTGGTCCAATGATTCCGTATATTTGACCTTTTTTAACTTTTAGGTTTAGTGCATCAATGGCAGTCAAACCAGAGAAAAATTTAGAAACATTTTTAATCTCTAATAGATATTGGCTCATTTTTTCCCCTTTTTAAGAAATTCAGGGATATTACCAAATTTTACCGGCCATATACCACGAGGTCTTAAAATCATAGTTAAAATCATCGCTAAACCAAATACCAAGTAACGTGCTGTTTCAAACTCACGGAATATTTCAGGAAGTACAAACATTACAAATGTACCAAGTAAAACTCCAGGAAGTGAAGCAGACCCACCAACCAATACAATAGTAAAGAACATGATTGATTGAAGAACATCAAACGCTTCTGGGCTTACTGCACTGTACTGTACTGAGAACATACTACCAGCTGCGCCAGCAAGTCCAGCTCCAATAGCAAATGCATAAAGTTTATAATAACGAATATCTATACCCATACTTTGTGCTGCAACATCATCTTTATTTATATAGAACATTGCACGACCAAATTTACTTCCATCTAACGTCTTCATAATAAACAGTGTAATTCCAAGAAGAATAAACGCCATAAAATACATATGTATCTGTTCAAAAAATTCAAAACCAAATACTCTTACTACATCTATACCAAAAATTCCATTTGGTCCTCCAGTTATTCCAAACAAATCATTCTCTAACACTTGTAAGAATATAATGTTTATACCTATAGTTGTAACCAAAAGATAATCACCTCTTAGGTGAATAATAGGAGCCGTTGTAATAAGAGCTACTACCATAGGAATGATTACAGCTGGTGCCCATGTTGCTAAAATTGGCCATCCAAAATGCGTATTTAAAATTGCTGTCGTATAAGCTCCAAGTCCAAAAAATGCGGCATGTCCCATATGGAAAGCTCCCGCACGCCCTAGAATAATATCTTGTGAAAAAGCTACAACTGAAAATACTAGAAATGTTGTTCCAACAGCAAGCCAAGCAGAATCAGCAAAAAATGGGAAAACACCCATTACAACTAAAAAGCCTAAGGCTATCATATTTGTTCTAGTCATTATACTTTCTCCGCCACTTTTTCGCCTAGTATTCCTGTTGGTCTAAAAATAAGAACAACAATCAATAACATAAACGTAAATGTTTCAGCCCAAGCACTAGAGATATACCCACTAATAAGAGCATTAAACAGCCCTAGCATGAGTCCACCAAACATTGCTCCTGGGATATTACCAATACCACCAATGATAGCTGCAACAAATGCACTCAATCCGTACATCCATCCCATATCAAATGTGATACCTCGATAGTAAATTCCAATAAACAAACCAGCAACAGCTCCAAGAGCAGAACCAATAATAAAAATAATCATAATGATTTTATTTACATTAATCCCCATTAGTTTTGCGGCATCTTGATCAATAGCAACCGCACGAATAGCAGTTCCCATCTTTGTTTTATTTATAAAAAGATAAAGTGCTACCATCAATACAGAAGAAAAAATCAAAATCATAAGCTGAGTAAATGTTATAACTACACCATTTATGTCAAATACAGTTGAAGGAAACAGATCTGAAGGAAAAATCTTCATATTTGGTCCCCAAATTAACATAATAGCATTTTGTATAACAAGTCCAGCTCCTAAAGCAGAAACAACTGCACTCAGACGTGGTGCCGTTCGTAAAGGCCTATAGGCAAGGCGTTCAAGAAGAACACCAACAACTGCAATGATTGCTGCTGTGAACATAAACACAGTGATAACAGCTACTATAGAAGTACCGCCATCAGCAAAAATGCTAGTATAGATAGTAAGTCCTGCAAAGGCTGACAAGGCCACGAGGTCTCCGTGGGCGAAGTTTATCAACTTCATAACCCCGTAGACCATCGTATAACCTAGTGCGACCAAAGCATACAAACTTCCTATTGTCAAACCATTGACAATTTGTTGAAGAAATATATCCATTGTTCTGCTTTCTCTTAACTTATTTATTTATTATCTTATATTTGCCATTTGCCTGAATTTCATAAACATTAAATTTAGTGTTAATTCTTTCGCCATCTTCTCTAAATGAAACTGGACCTGTAATTCCAGGGAAATCTTTTAAAGTATGTAGGTAATTAGATATTGTTTTTGTATCAAGACTTTTTGTTTGCTCTGCTGCATGAACAATTGCTCTTAAACCATCAACATTCATAATCGCCCATACAGAAGATACTGGCTTACCAAATTTATCTTGATATGCTTTTAAGAATTTTTTTGCAGTATCATAAGGTAAAAAATCAGGAGTTGGGAAGTTAACTAAAAGCGTACCTTCTGCACTCTTTCCAGCCAATTTTATAAAATCTGGATTGTCATTTGAATCACCACCAATAAAATCAGCTTTGATTCCTAATTGTTGTTGTTGTGCTCTAATAAGACCACCATCAGTGTAATATCCACTAAAGTAAATAGCATCTGGTTGCATTGATTTGATTTTTGTTAAAACAGCAGTAAAGTTTTGAGTACCTGATTTAACTTTTCCTTGGTATATTAAGTTTCCACCCTCAGCTTTAATAGCTTTTGCAGCAGAATCTGCAAGACCTACAGCATAACTAGAATAATCTGAAAGTACAACTATCTTCTTGTAGCCTTTTTCTTTTACTAGATACTCAGCAGTAAATGTTGCTTGAGCTGAATTTTGAAAAGAGTTTCTGAAAAATGTCCAGTATTTATGCTTCGTTAAACTATCACTTGTACCATCACTTGTTTGAAGTGTTTTATTTCTATAGTAAGTAGTTTGAGCCGCTTCTGTTGCTCCTGAAGTATATGATCCTATAACTGCTAAAACACCTTCATTTACTAGTTTTCTAGCACAAATTGCTGCTTTTTGAGCTTTTCCCTCATCATCACAACTAACTACTGATAGTTGTTTACCTAAAAGTCCACCTTTTGCATTAATCTGCTCAACAACGAGTCTAACACCGTTATCGATACTCTGTCCTTCATTTGCATACTTTCCTGTTATAGGTGCTTGAACACCAATCTTTATAACGTCCGCAGCACTACCTGCTGTAACTAATAGGGCACAAACTGCAGCTGATGCAGCTAATTTTGGTAACATTTTTCTCATATTTTCTCCTTTAAAAATTTTTTTAAGACAACATTACATGTAATCTTAAAAAAACCTACTTAGGTTCTATTATGTAACATCCTGCTAGCCATTCTCCACTATCTTCTATTTTTTTTGTATTACTACTAACAAAATTTGATTTTAGAGATGGAAATTTTTTTACAACTACGTCAAAACTTTTAATTAACTCTGGAATTCTTTTATCAAGTTTTTTTCTAGCATTACTTGAAAGATCAGAATAAAAACAAAAAATACCATATTCCAATGCTGTATCACAATCTAGCATTTTACAAATTACTTCTATCTCACTTGAGTATTCTAATTTTGGATTTCTTACGCCATTTCTTATACTCATAATTACTTTAGAAATTGAATCTTCATCATTTTTATGTTCAAATCTTTCATCAAGAGTTATGTTAAATTTTCCTTGAGTCAATCTCTTTTTTTCCATATACTCAGTATATGCTCCACGATCAGGTAAAGAACATCTTAAAATATCACTTATAGTAGCATCTATAAATATCTCTGGAGCATTTTTTAAAGCTGCTATCTCTTGAGCTATATGAATAGAGATTATTTTATGAGGACCATGAGATAAAAACAACCTGTCATTTGTCCATAAAAGGAAATTTTGTGCTGCTTTAACTATCCCTAAAAGAGTTGCATTAACAATAACTTCTTGAGAAGGGAATTTATCCATGATAATTTTCCTCTACCTCTTCGATAATACCACTTTGTAATAGTGTATCTTCAATAAGTCTGTTTTTAGAAATACTTAATGAGCTAGAAAGCTTGCTCAAAGCATCATCTAGTTTAGAGTCAATCTTTATTGTTAATTGAGATACTTTACGTCTTTTTTTACTTTTCTCTATAACACTTTTGATAACTTCTCTACCAAATTTTTGCTTTGCCAAAATACACCTTTCATATGTAATTGAAAAAGGCATACTAAAAGTACTACTCTTTCTCTGCTTTAAAATATAGTATAGTTTTTTTAAACTGAACTTAAATGTTTTTTTTAGAAATGAAAAAATAAATCATTATTCTGAAACTTTTCTAAAATACAGTCCTCATATAGGGAGTTTTTAACTTTGATTGATTTTTCTTAAACATTCTAATTATTTCATTGTCGTTACTAAAAGTAGCAGTTTTATTTTTTGATAATTAATTCTTTTTTATTTTTTAACCTTAATTTTTCATATGCAGGAAGTATTTTATTATCTATATTGATGAGTTTTTTATAGTCATTTAGTTTAAAAAAACCATTCTTATTAAACATAAACATTAATTTTAAATCTACTCTTTTATCTATTGGTAACACTTTCATACTAAGATTATCTAAGACTAATGGAGGAGAATTTTTATCTATTTGTAAACTTAAAACCATATGGTCTCCACCTACATACTTCTCCTTAACAGCACTCATATACATAATTTTTTCTGAAAATCCTAATTTTTTTAGAGAATACATCTTAGCAATTACATAATCTTCACAATCACCCCCAGCACTGGAGAAAAACTCAAAAGGAGTAGCCCAATACTCTTCATTTTTATAATTGTAAGCATCATAGCGTGGAAGTATGCGATTTATATACAGATTGACTTTGTTTATTTTTGTTTTATCATCTTCATCTTTTACGCTATTTAAAAAACGTACATAATCTTTTATAATTTTATAGCTTTTAGAATCTTTTTGTAATTTATCTAAGTAATAAGGATTTATATAGAATTTATCTGCAAACAACCCACTTGTTACGATAATTAAAAAAACCGTTATCCTGCATATAAATTTCAAAAACATTTATTTTTGGGCTCTCCAAAGTAGTAGCCTTGAAACTGATCGACACCTAAATCTAAAACTATGTCATAAACCTCTTTTGAGTGTACAAATTCTGCAATGGTAATTATATTTAAAGCCTTTGCAAAAGCTACAATAGACTTTACAAGTTCATAAGAGTTTTTATCTTCAGATATGTTTTTCACTAATGAACCATCAATCTTTATAAAATCTGGCTTTATATCTAATATAAATGAAAAGTTAGAATATCCAGAACCAAAATCATCAATAGCAAACATAACACCCAGTTTTCTAAACTCAGTTATAAACTCTTTTACCATTTTATTATCTACAATGTTTTCATTCTCTAATATTTCAAAAATTATCTTATCCGCTATATCCAACTCAATAATCTTATCTTTTAATGCATCTGACAAATAACTGTTCTTCATATCACTTTTATCTAAATTTATAGTGATTATCGCCCCTGTTTCTTTACAAACTTCCAAGGTTTTAAAAATAGTCATAGAAGATATAGCATTGTAGTTTTTTGTTTTTTTGGCAATATCTAAAAACTTTAATGGTGATTCACAAGTAACTTCTTTTTCATTTTTTCTTTTTAATCTCATTAAAGATTCGTATTTTTTTACTTTTCCATCCCTATCTACAATAGGTTGAAAAAACGGTAAAAACATATCTTTTTTTATACCTTTTTGAATCTCTTTATTCCAAAATATGTTATGTTTTAACTCTACCTTGTTATCAATATCTTTTTTATACAGAGCAAATGGTAAACCATTTTTCTTTGCAAAATTAAGCGCAATGTCAGCTTTTCCTAAAGGATTATCTATACATGTAGATACTCCACATGTAAAATCTAACTCTATATTTTCTGAAATCTCTTTTATATATATCTTATTCTCTTTTATAAAAAGTAAAAAGTCTAAGATAACCTTTTCCATCTGTGGGTAAGAATACTCTTTACCTTCTTCAAAAAGTACAAATTCATCTCCTGCGATACGGAATAGTTCGAAATTAGTATCTGAAAAATATTTATCCATAACAGTAGCTAGCTTTTTTAAGACATCATTTCCTATATCTGTTCCGTAAAGCTCATTTATCTCTCTAAAGAGGTCTATGTTCATTATAATAATAATGGGTTTTTGTGCATCTTCATATGTTTTATGAAGAGCTAATCTGTTCTTTAATTGTGTCAAATCATCTGTATATAATTGTTTCTCTAACCTTCTATATAATCTCACTATACGGTTACTTATCAGCTTTGATAGATAAAGTGTAATAAAAACTATGACAACCCCGATAAATAGTTCTAAGTATTCATACTTCTCTCTTAAATCCTTAATAGTTTTTTGACACTTTAGTTCTTCTTTTTCTAAATTATCCTGCACCTTTTTTACATAAGATAAAATACTTTGTATTCTTGATGGTACTGCATGGTTATGTTGTCTAATTTTTTTTGATATATCTAGCATATTAGTTTTGTTTTTATTAAGAGCCAAATCTCTTGTAGCTAGAATTTGCATTAAAATAGTATTACTTTGATCAATACTCTCTAACTCTAATAAAAACTTTTCTGAGTCTTTAAAATTACTCCCCAACTCTTTTGTTAGATACCTTATATCTGTTATGCTCTTTTTTACATTTTGATTAAGAATTTTTCTCTGATTGAGAGTCAATGCAGCAGCTGTAATTTCAAAAATATTTGCTTTTATTTCTATAATGCTACTAGATATCTGATTTGCATTTTTTATATAAGAAGATATAAGTGCATGTTTTTGAGTATATTTTTCTACTTTGTTCTCTAACAACACATGTGCTACAAAAAACAACATAATTCCTACAAAAAATGTTAAAACAAGAATAATTAGATATTTAATAATATCTTTAGTAACAAATTTTAACATAATAAACTTTTCCTTTTTCTTTCACAAGTTAAATAAATTTAACTATTATATCTAAATTTTCTTTATTTTCATAACAACCTTGCCAAAACTTGATACAATCGGGTCTTAGCTTCTTGCATATTTTTACCAAAAATAAAAATTCCTTCAAAATGTCCCTTCATTACAAAAATCATATTTTTAAGTACATCTAAATCTTTATATATCTTTTTAATATCTTCAACCATTTCTAAAGAACCATACTCTACATCACTTGTACTCAAAAAATTATTTTCAAGCATGTATCTCCAGAGTTTTTCATTATGTACATGTATAACAGCGTTTATACTTTTATCAAGCTCATATATACATGCGTGTGTTATTGCTTCACTACTTGGCCTGCAAGCTCCACTTGCATAAGTAGTAAAAGAGTCAAAATCTACTTTTTCTACTAAAGAGTAATCTTCTATTTTTAGATTTGCTAAATGTCCAGTTTGGGTTCCTGTTATAAAAAATCTCTGAGAATTTTCCTCTTTTAAAGAGATGTTTCCAAAACCTATACCATCTTCATATGCCCCAATCAAACCTAGAGCATACAAATCTTCTCTTACTGATTCAATTTGATCTTTACATGTAGACTCTTTTGCTTTAGTCTGTTTAAACTCTAAAGAGTACTTTACTACGCCCTCAACTTGACTCATAAATACATCTTTTCAATTGCTTTTTGATTTGCTCCACATATTCCTTTTTCTGTTATAAGTCCACTTACAAGTCTATTTGGTGTTATATCAAAACCATAATTTAGAGCAGATGAGTTTTTAGGAACTATACGTAGCTCTTTAACCTCTCCATCAGTATCTACTCCTCTTATATGTGTGACCTCATCTTCTCCTCTTGTCTCTATTGGAATCTCTCTTACTCCATCAATTATCTCAAAGTCAAAAGTTCCTTCAGGAAGAGCTACATAAAAGGGTATATTATTATCTTTGGCTGAAAGTGCTTTTAGATATGTTCCTATCTTATTTGCCACATCTCCTTGTCTACTTACCCTGTCAGCTCCAACAATACATACATCTACAAAACCTTGCTGCATAAGATATCCCCCGGTATTGTCAGGGATAACAGTATGTTTTATACCTGATTTACTCAACTCCCAAGCAGTTAGATTTGCTCCTTGATTTCTAGGACGTGTCTCATCTACCCAAACATGTATATCAATTCCTCGACGATGTGCTTCATAAATAGGTGCTAATGCACTTCCATCATCTACAATTGCAAGCCAACCTGCATTACAATGAGTCAAAACATTTATACTCTCTTTACCATGCTCGCGCATAATCTCTTCAAACTTATCACAACCGTGTTTTGCTATGAGTCTGCTTCTATTCGCATCTTCGTCACATATCTTTACTGCTTCATTTTTAGCAGTTTCTAAAAGAAACTCAGCTTCTACATGTAAAAGTTTTTCCATCATAATATCAACAGCCCACATAAGATTTACAGCAGTTGGACGTGACTCTCTTATAAGTTTTGCTTTTTGTTTTATAATCTCTATATTTTGATTCTCTTTTACTGCAAGATAGACTCCAAGAGCCGCAATGTTACCTATAACTCCTGCCCCTCTTACTATCATATCTTTAATGGCAACTACTGCATCTTCACTACTTTTTAAAACTACAGTTGTTTCCTCAAAAGGAAGTTTTGTCTGGTCTATAACTTCTACATATCCATCATCTCTTAGCCATAAAGCTTTGTATTTCATACTATCATCTCTCTTATATCTTGTATTGTTTCTACTGCTTCATGATTTTTCACAAACTTTTTTGCTATTTCTAGTACATGAGCCTCAGCTGCATCTTTTGTAACTTTATCTTCTATAGCTCGTATATCTTCTACTCCCGCAATTCCAAACATACGGCGTGCCATCTTACAACCTGCAAACCCTACGCTATCTCTAAGTATGTTTTTCATAAACTCTTTTTTAAACTCATCCAAGCTTTTTTTATCTATAAAACCCTTTACATGTAAAGCACTTTCATCTACTTCATTCCATAAACTCAAAAACTTCTCTTCAAACTTTCTTAGTATCTCCTCAATAAGGTCTAATACCCATTTTTGATAATTCTCATCTTTGCTTACATGTATATGAGAAACATACGACATAACAAGATTACCTACCAAAGCTCCAATATCAAATCCAAAAGGCCCTACAAATGCAAATTCTGGGTCTATTACATAAGTCTCTTCTTGATTTAACATGATTGAACCTGTATGTAAATCTCCATGAAGTAAAGCATCTGATTGGGTCATAAACTTATATTTTAGTTTTAAAACATTTTTTTTGAATTCCATATCATCAAAAAGTTTTTTTGCTGTTTCATTGTCCTTGGCATTTTCATCATTACTCTCGTGCTCCATAAAAGCAAAACTAAAAACAAAATCTTCTGTTAGTTTACAAAGCTCCACATTTTTGTTGAATTTATCCACAAGTTGACGCTTAGTTGTAGAGTCTAAAAAAAGTGAAGAAGTTTTAAAAAGGTTTTGGGCCAAAAATGTAGAGATATGCTCTGCAAACTTTGGATAAACAACTCCCTTAATCATACCCTTTCTCATGATAATATGTTCATCTAAGTACTGCATCACTACTGCACTCATCTCTTCACTTGAGTCATATATAAAAGGAACTTGTTTTGGAGTTAGTTCTGATTGTTTTAACAAGGCTCTTATCTCAAATGTCATTCTCTCTTTGCTCAAAGGATACTCTTCTCCTACACAACGCAAATATGGAACTGCTTGTTTTAGTATAAGGGCTTTTTTAGGGTTTTGTTCACTTTTTATGATAAAAACAAAATTGAGATTTCCATCTCCTATCTCGCTTACATGTAAAGAGTCATCATTAAAATAATCTTTTATCTTTTGTATACTTTGAAGATAGGAAATTATATTATCAGAATCTAATATTTTATAATTCATATATACTCCTGTGTTATTATTATGATATGATAAGCTATTATTCATCAAAAAGAGGTAAAACTATGAGTAAAACCTTTAAAATTCGCCCAACAATTTTTACCATAGTAACCTCATTACTTTTTGTTACAGTATCGATACTTTTGACACTTCAATACTTTAGTTCACAAAATCTAGCACTTAAAGCAACTAAGAATTCTATTAGCCATATCTCAGATAAAATCGAAAAAAGACTCATAGATATGGACAATCAAGCAGATGATTTTATCTCTATAATAGAAATTACAAACGGAGCAAACGATAAACCAAAAGCAAATGTAAAACATAAAATGCTAGCAACTTTTACTGCTATATTAGAAAAAAAACCTCTTATATATGCCATATATATAGGCTATACGAATGGTGACTTCTACGAAGTTATAAATCTAAATTCAAACAGTAAAGTTAAAAAACAGTTTAATGCAAAACAAAATGAGACATGGCTTATTAAAAAAATTGTTACGATAGATAACAAAAGAGTTCTAACGGATGAATTTTTAGATAAAAATTTAAACATGTTAAGGAGCAAAACCTCATTTACTAAATATAATCCAATAAAAAGACCTTGGTATGGTATTGCTATAAAAAACGACAACATAACTAAAACTAAGCCTTATTTGTTCGCAAATTTGCAAAGTTTAGGTATTACCTATGCAAAAAGAATAGAACATAGTAATAACGTCATAGGAATAGACTTGTCGCTAAGAAGTCTATCTGCATTTTTAAAAATGCAAAAAATACAAAAACAAAGTCAACTTTACCTTTTAAATGACTATGGGACATTATTGGCGTCAAATATAGATAAGTCCAAACAACCATCAAATATAAAAGAGATTTTAAATAAATCCATAAATCAAAATTATCAAACTATACAGATAGAAGATATTGAGTATTTTGTATCAATCAACACAATAAACTCTAAGCATAGCTCAAACACAACACTGATCAGTTTTGTACCAAAAGATATAATTATGGCACCATATAATGAAAAGATAATCCACTCTATCTTAATAAGTTTTGCACTAGTTTCACTTATAGTACCACTACTTTTAAGAACTACTTCTCTTATAATACAGCCTATTAAAGACTTAGAAAAAGAGAACGAAAAAATCAAAAATAGAAAATTTAATGATGTTTCCCATATAAAGACCAATATAAAAGAGTTAAAAGAGCTATCTTCTTCTTTTGTATCTATGTCACATTCAATAAGAGACCACGAAAAAGCACAAATTAAACTAATGGATTCTTTTATGGAGATAATTGCAGGAGCAATTGATGCAAAATCAGAATACACAGGAGGACACTGTAACAAAGTTCCTGTTATTACTTTGATGATAGCTCATGCAGCCTCAAAAAGCAATGAAGGGATTTTCAAAGAGTTTGAACTTAGTAGCGAAGAGGAGTTAAGGGAGCTCAGCATTGCAGCTTGGCTTCATGATTGTGGCAAAGTTACTACTCCTGAATATGTAGTGGATAAGTCTACAAAACTCGAAACCATCTACAACAGAATACATGAAATAAGAACAAGATTTGAAGTAATTTATAGAGATTTGATAATTGAGTCTTTTGAAAAACTTCAAAATAATGAAGATAAAAAAAGTGTGAAAAAGTGGCTTGAGAGTGAACATACAAAACTAAAAGAGGACTTTGAATTTATAGCTCATGCTAATATAGGCACAGAATTTATGAGCAATAAAGATATACAAAGAGTTAAAAGCATAGCAAAAAAAGAGTGGAAGAGAGAGTTTGATAACTCAATAGGTCTTTCACAAGACGAAGAACTCAGGTTTAAAAAAACTGACTCAAATATAGAGTATTTACTAGCTGATAAAAGCTCTCACATCATAGAAAGAACCGTAGCTGCAACAAATCGATATAACGACCAGGATTTTAAGATGGATATGCCACAGCATCTTTATAACTTAGGAGAAGTATATAATCTATGTGTTGAGAAAGGAACACTAACACAAGAAGAGAGATTTAAAATCCAAGAACATATTATGATGAGTATAAAAATGTTAGAACAACTTCCTTTTCCTCCATATCTAAAAAAAGTTCCTCTGTTCGCTGGAGCTCACCACGAAACACTTATTGGAACTGGTTATCCAAGAGGTTTAACAAAAGAGCAAATGCCTATACCAGCTAGAATCATGGCAATAGCAGATGTATTTGAGGCTCTAACTGCTAGTGATAGGCCATATAAAAAAGGAAAACTCCTTTCAGAGGCAATAAATATTCTATATAAAATGGTAAAAGAAGAACACCTTGATAAGGATATTTTTAGACTATTATTAACAAGTGGGGTTTATATGGAATTTGCAAAGGAGTATTTAAAACCAGAACAAATTGATAAAGTAGATATAACAAAATATCTCTAACTACTTAATGATATTCTATAAAATTACTATATATCGGCATCCTTAATTCTGAGAAAAAGTGATATATGCCTATTTAGAATTAGAGTCTTTTACTCTCACTTTACACTTACAATTTGGACAAAAAGTATCTCGTCCAGAGTGACAAGCATAGCATAGTGGAGCCATCTCACATTCGTTACATGTAAAACCACACTCTTTACATGTAAAGGCTGGTTCCTTTTGCTTTTTTGATTTTATCTGTTTTTCTTTCTTACTTTTAAATATCCTGCTAAACATACTATTCCTAATTTGTGTGCCGAAGATTACCATACCAATGCTATGGTAATATTTGAAATTTTCATTTATATAAAAAAATATAGATTAATTTAAATTAATCTATTTTGTTCTAACAAAATTGTTGTATATATATTGAACCTCATCTACTGAAATCGGATAACTAAACTCTAACTTTAATATCTCTTGTAGTTGTTCAGAACTTTCAATATTTATCTTTTTTGTATAATCAGCAAAAATCTTATGATAAGAACTGTTTCTTATCGAGCGTACTTCTTCTTCTAAAATACAAGACAGTACAAAGTTATTTACAAAAGTTGCACTTTTATGCCTATGTGAGTAAAAATGACTAAGCTCAAAATCAACTTCGTAACAAGTTTTTAAATCAAATTGATATAGGGTATAAAAATCTTCATCCAAAACAACTTCTAAAGAAAATATCTCATTTTCATGCTCTTTTACTCTGTACTTAATGCCTAAATGTGTTGTTGTGGGAACATCTCCAAACTTAATAGGTTTGCTAGGTGACATATAACCAAACCCAACATCAACAATATACCTTTCATCCTCATAATTTAGAAGTATAAAACGGTGTGTTTTAGGAGGTGTTATGTCTTTATTCTTTATAACTCTTCCTAAAAGTGATTTTACATCAAATCCACTGTATTTTAAAGCTTCGAATAAAAGTTTATTATGTTCAAAACAGTATCCTCCCTCCTTTTTTTCTACTATCTTTTCGATAATCATAGAGAGTTCTAAAGATAGCTCTTTTTTCAAAAGCACAGGAATGCTAGTAAAAGAAAGCTCAGAAGCATGTTTTTTTACTAATATTTCTATATCATTTAAATCAGTTATATTGTTTTCTTGTTGAAGAGATAAAAGATACTGTTTGATTGTATTCATGATTATACTTTGTATTTGAATTTAGATGAAGTACTAGTTTGTAATTATACTTAATTAATCTCATTTTATTCTAAAAATATTAGCAAGATTCGGATTGCAAAACTATGTAGATAATAATATACTCTTGATAAAAGGGTTTATTATGAATTTAACAAATTGGTTGCTTTTAATGATTTTATCTATTTTATGGGGTGGTTCTTTTTACTTTATAGAAAAGTCCTTAATGTTTTTTACTTACGAACAAGTTGTATTTTTTAGAGTTTTATTTGCAGCATTTTTTATTTTAGCAGTTATTTTAGCTAAAAAAATCAAGATTATCTTTGATCTTAAACTTTGGTTCATGTTTTGTATAATGGGAGTTTTAAACAACGTTATTCCTTTTTTAGCCATAACTTATGCACAAGAAAGTATCACTGGTTCACTTGCTTCTTTATTTAATGCTACTACTCCAATTTTTACTGTTATTCTTGCACATTTTTTAACAAAAGATGAAAAACTATCCTGGTTAAAAACAGCAGGTATCATGACAGGTTTTATTGGTATGATTATATTGCTACTTCCTAAAGGATTTGGTGATTTTGAGCTTGCTGGCATTTTTGCTCTTTTAGGTGCTATATCTTATGCATTTGCTGGAGTATTTGGAAAAAGGTTAAAAGAGTATGATCCTATACTCAATGTATTTGGAATGTTAAGTTCTAGTTCTATAGTTATGTATATTATTTTCTTTCCGACTATAAATAGCTTAGAAGTTACATCAATTTATAAGTTTAAAGACTTAATATTATTGGCTATTTTATCGACTTCTATAGCTTATATAGTGTACTTTAGATTACTTTTTAGCATAGGTGCTGTAAAATTGTTATTAGTTACATATTTGATTCCCATAAGTGCCTCTATGTTGGGTATTTTTCTTTTAGATGAAAAATTTACTATGAACATGTTAATAGGTGCTGGAATTATTTTTGTTTCATTATTGTTGATTAATAAGAGGTGAAAGATGAATACACTTAAAATAAAAAGTAGCTATTATGAAGATATTAAAAAAGCTATAGTGTATTTTGATGAAAACTACTCAAATCAACCAAAATTGGAAGATGTAGCTTCTCATGTTAACATGAGTAAACATCATTTTTCTAGAATTTTTAAAGAGTATGTAGGTGTAACCCCTATGCAGTTTTTGCAGGCTACTACTCTTTCATATGCAAAAGAAAAACTTAAAAATTCCCAAACTATATTGGATGCTTCACTTGATTTGGGTTTATCTAGTCCAAGTAGACTACATGAACTTTTTGTCAACTTTATTGGTGTTACACCTAATGAATATAAAAAAATGGGAGAAAACATAGAAATAACTTATGGTTTTGGATACTCTACTTTTGGTAAAACTATGATTGCTATTACAAAAAAAGGTATTTGTTCTTTAGAATTTTATGATCATACACATGATGAAATTTTTGCTAGATTAAAATCAACATGGAAAAATGCAAGGTTTATACAAAACAATACAGAAGCTCAAAAAAAATTGGACAAGATTTTTATAGATAAAGGAAAAGTAAATCTATTTGTAAAAGGAACAAATTTTCAAATCAGCGTATGGAAGGCTATTTTAAATATAAACAAAGGCGAAATTTCAACTTACTCTAATATCGCACAAATGATAGGCAAACCAAAAGCAGTAAGAGCTGTTGCAACTGCAATAGGTTCAAATCACATAGCTATTTTAATACCCTGTCATAGAGTTATATCAAAATCTGCCGCTATGGGTGGATATAGATGGGGAATAGATAGAAAAAAAGTTGTTATTTCATATGAACAAAACAATATTGCCCATAATAAATAAACTTACAAGGTTTTCTATCTAGTAGGTTACTTTAAATATTTCAACAAAAATGCCTCGAGTTCTATAAAAACCTGTTTTGATTCTGGCGAATCAATCACTGAAAGATATTCAGCATGTGACAATGATTCATAGATGTTAAGATCAGCTTCAACACCTGCAGTGCGTAATTTTCGGTGAACCCGTACAGTATTACTCAAAAACATGTCTCTAGTTCCACTAACCAAGTAAGTTGGAGGAAATCCTTTAAAATCACCATATACTGGAGAAATCAGTGAATTAGTCAATTTATAGTTACCTGCATATAATTTTGCTGCTCCATCCAAAATACCTTCGTAACTGACTAAAACAGTGTCAATGCCTTCGTTAGTAAAATAACTATCCCCAGTTTTTGTTAAATCCGACCAAGGAGTCCCTGCAAACAATGCCCCCGGTAAAGGAAGCTCAAGTTCCTTAAACTTGTGAATTGAAGCCAAAACCAAACCTCCCCCAGCTGATGTACCACCAAGTGCCATAGACTTCGCATCCCATCTCTTAAGTAATCCCTTCCAAACCAAGACAACATCTTCCAACGCAGCAGGAAATGGATGCTTAGGTGGCATTCGGTAATCAATAGAAATCACAGGAATTTCAGTACGATTAGCAATTAGGATTGCTTCAATGAGTCCAGCTTTACCACCGTTAAACACATAAGCTCCACCATGTGCATGAACAAACAGTCGGTTCTTATTTTTAGGATTAATATTTTTAGGTATAACCTTGAAAACTGTTACACCTGCGATTTTTTCTTCTTTAATCTTAGTTTTCATACGTTTAGCCAAAGCCTTTGCAGCTGCAATGATAGGTTTTCTTTGCACAACAATCAACTTGTCCCATTCTTCTTGTGAATGAATAATCTTATTCAAAGATGCCGTTAAATTAGGTTGCCCCACCTTAACAAGATGGTCTCTAAGCGTTTTACTTGCTACTTGGGACAAAGGTAATTTTCTTTCTTGAAGAACCCAAACCTTCTCTTCCTTCACTATTTGTCCCTTAGCATTGCTGATTGATATTATCAATGTTGTAACAATAGCAAACATTCCAAAAAATCTATTCCTGTATTTCATAATTATTCCTCTCTTCTTAAAAATCGATATTATATCTTTTTTAAACTCGTTTATAGAAATATAACCAATAAAACAAAATGATATAAAAATCAATAGTAGAATTAATGCTAAAAGTTTAACATCATAAATAAAATGTTTGTTATATTTGTAATTTAAATTTTGAAAAATTATAAAGATATTTCATTGTTTTAAATAGAAAGCTCTAAAATAGTTACTTAAATACTCTAATATATCAAGAGAGAAACTTTAAATTAAACTTAGAAAATACAAAAGACTATAAAATAGGGCTTTTACAACTCTGTCATGTTTTAAATATAATTATTCGTGGTTGTTTTTGGGCACGATTTGGGCACAGTGAAGTAGCTAATTGACACCCTTTTAAAATTTAAGATTAAAAAGGGGTAGTAACTATCTTTTATTAGGTCTTAAAATCAATAGTAACTCCATTAAAATATTTAGTTGAGTTTGCAACAATAGTTATGTGTGTGCCCTGATTAATATTAAGAAATCAGTGTACATTAGATATATTCCTGCATTTACTAAAAATTCAGATATAATAGAAACAATACCAATAATACTTGATCTGTATTATAATAC
>CBDLTN010000015.1:0-25607 GCA_965306065.1 uncultured Sulfurospirillum sp.
TGCTACAACCTGGCATTTAACTTTAAGTAAAAAGTATATAGGCAAGTTTTTTTCTTCTCCTAAACACTCATAATTACCCATACCCTTTGAAATAATACAATCAGCACTTTCAAAAAGTTTATTTGCTTCAATCGAAGCAAACTCTTGAACATATCCAGGAGTTGGAACACCACTATCAATGAGAGTAGCTACTTCATCAAGCCCTGATTTTTTTGCATGACTCATTGTCAAATCATTGATGATAGGTTTTCCTCTTACAAAATAGTAGACTTCTATGTTAGGGTATAGCTCTTTTATAGTTTCTATGCAGATTTTATCAAAAACTTCTTCACCTGCATTATCTGCTAGGTACACTAAAATTTTTGTTTGTGAAAGGCTGTTTTTCAAACTTCTAAAATCATCAATTGCAAAATCAGTTTTAAAGATTTTTTTAATCTCATCATTTAAATCAAACATAACTTCAGCAGCTAAATCTATTACGTTTCCAGCAATTGCCGTTTTAATAGCACTTTTTAATCTATCTTCAGCTTTATTGATATTATCTTTACATGTAGATACAAAACTAAGAGCACTTTTAGATGCATCGGCTTTCATATCCGCATAAATATCATCAACATTTAAATATTCTGCTATCTCTTGATACATAGGCGTTGCATTATGTGGAGGGGTACTTGTATGATCAAAAAGTTTAATATGTTTTTGTGCAATTTGTGATATATAATTTGCTTGTTTTGGTGTTACTTTTAAGTAGTTAGATACTCGAGTAGATTGATTAAAAATACAATCTATACACTCTTTTTCAATTTTCATAAATTTTTGGGAGGAAAAGAAGAGAAAGCGGTTCTTAGAACCGCTTAATAATTACTTCTTTTTTAATTCTTTAATTCTAGCAGCTTTACCACGTCTCTCACGTAGGTAGAACAATTTAGATCTTCTTACACGTCCACGTCTAAGAACAGTTATCTCTTGAATACTATCAGTATAGATTGGGAAAATTCTTTCAACGCCAACTGAATTAGCGCCAATTTTTCTAACCATAAATGTCTCACCAGTACCTTCACCACGTCTAGCGATACATACGCCTTCAAAGTTCTGAATACGTTTTTTGTCTCCCTCTTTAATCTCAACAGCTACTCTTAGTGTATCACCAGCTCTAAAATCTGGTACATTTTTTTCTGCTATTTGAGCTTTTTCAAAAGACTCTATATATTTATTTCTCATTTAAGTTTCCTTATGGATTTATGGATACAGACGTATGTCACTTCGCACAACCGAGCGCATAGAGGTCTGGTCTGAAGTATTTTGTCTTCAGTTTTGCCATCTCATTTTTTAAGTTGGATATTTTAGCGTGATTTCCCTTTAAAAACTCTGAGGGAAGCGATTTATTTTCATAAATAGCTGGTTTTGTAAAAGATGGTGCCTCAAGTTGCATCTCTTCAAAACTCTCTTCACTCAAAGAATCCTCATTCCCTAGGACTCCATCTACATTCCTACTAATTGCGTCACTCATAACACAACTTGCCAACTCGCCGCCAGTCAAAACATAATCCCCAATAGAAAAAATCTCATCAGCATATGTCTCAACTACTCTCTCATCTATACCTTCATATCTGCCATTAACAAATACAATATGCTCTTTTTTTGCCAGCCTCTTTGCATCAGCTTGAACAAAAGCCTTTCCAGCAGGTGCAGGAAAAACAAAATAAGCATTAGGTTCTTTTCTCTTTATCTCTTTTAGAGTATCAAACAATGGTTGAGCATTAAGCAAAAGCCCTGCGCCTCCACCAGCTTGATAATCATCTACCTTGTTATGTTTGTTCGTTGTATAATCTCTCGGATTATAGAACTCTATACTAAGAAGATTTTTTTCTATCGCTCTTTTTAGTATAGAATCCTCAAAATATGGAGAAATCAGATTTTCAAACAATGTCACATAAGTAAATTTCATCAACTATTCTCTAAAAGCTCTAGTCCATCTTTTACATGTACAACTTTTTCTTTCTTTTGAGTAGAAATTACATATCTATCTATATAAGGTAAGAAAAAAGTTTTTGAGAGTTTTTTATCTACTAATTTTTTATCTGTTTTAATAACCATATAATCAGTATCTCCAATTCTCTCTATCTCGCTTACTGTACCAATAAGTTTTTCATCTTCTTTTACACTACAGCCAATAATATCAAACCAAAAAAGCTCGTTTTCCTCAAGATTACAATCTTCAAGCGTAGCTTCCATAGAAGTCATTAAATATGAATTTACTAAACATGCCGCTGATTCACGACTTTCATATCCACGAAAAAGAACTAAACCTCTTTTTTCATTATAAGATGCTATTTCAAGTGTGATATTTTTTTGCGTAGTAAATGTTTTTCCCGCACGAAACTGCTCAGGAAAATCGCTATGTATATGAAGCTTAAGCTCACCTCTAAGTCCTACGAGTCGCCCAATTTGAGCGACTTCTATAGGTGATGTTTTTTTACTCATCGTTTGCTTTTACTGTTACTCTATAAGATTTACCATCTTTTGCTTTGCAGCCAGAAATAAGAGTTTTTAGTGAGTTTATCATCTTTCCATCTTTACCAATAAGTTTACCAGTATCAACTTTATCTGCAGTGATTGTTACTTCACAAAAAGTATCATCAATATCTTTTTTTTCTACTTTTACCAACTCTGGATTATCTACTACAAGTTTTGCGAATTCTTCTAAAAATTTTTCAATCATTTTATTATTCCTTTTAACTTGAGCAAAGCCCAAGTCAAATTCCCCGCTACTCATGCTTTCGCTTTGCGAAGAATTTTATAACATTAGGCTTAAAAAAAACTCTAAAATTACTTAGTGATTCTTGCTACTCTATCACTTAATTTAGCACCAACGCTTTTCCAATAAGCAAGTCTCTCTTCATCAACTTTAAGCTCTGCTGGTTGTGTCATAGGGTTATAATATCCGATTGACTCAATCCAACCACCATCTCTTCTTTTTCTACTATCTGTAACTACGATTCTGTAAAATGGACTTTTCTTTCTACCCATTCTTGTTAGTCTAACAACTGTCATGTCTCTTTCCTTAAATATAAAGTGTTTGGTGGTAAATATGGGGCAGAATAAATTATAGTAGTTTATTGTGCCTCTTACCGCCATTTTGGCGTCTTATACAACTTACAATCACAGAGGGATTATTTTGTAAGTCAAAACGATTTGGGATTATATCTAAAAATCCCTTAAATGTAAAGATATTTCTCTTCTAACGAGGAATTCCACCTTGCTTTGCTTGACTCATCATGTTCTGTAAGTCTTGCATGCCTTTTTTGCCAGAAAATTTCTTTGCCATCTTAGAAGCATTTTTAAACTGCTTTAAAAACTTATTTACTTCCATATTTGAAAGTCCTGCTCCTAAAGCAATTCTTCTTTTTCTTGTGTTATTTAACAATGAAGGAGCTTCACGCTCTTTTTTAGTCATAGAGCCTATCATTGCTTTAATTCTTTTCATCTCAACAGAATTCTCTAAATCAACATCTTTAAGCTTTCCAGCCATACCAGACATCCCTGGAATCATCCCCATAAGAGACTTCATACTTCCAAGCTTCTTCATCTGTTCCATTTGCTCTAAAA
This sequence comes from uncultured Sulfurospirillum sp., assembly GCA_965306065.1. Classification (GTDB taxonomy): domain Bacteria; phylum Campylobacterota; class Campylobacteria; order Campylobacterales; family Sulfurospirillaceae; genus Sulfurospirillum_A. The sequence continues at coordinate 3,610 of CBDLTN010000015.1, forward strand.
AGTCATTAAAGTTAAAGTCACCTTTTTTTATCTTTTTAGTTATCGCTTTTGCTTTTTTCTCATCGATTACAGATGCAGTTTTTTCTGCAAGAGTTTCTAAATCACCCTCACCCATAAGACGGTTCACAATACGATCTGGTACAAAAAGCTCTAAGTCAGCTACTTTTTCACCGGTACCTATAAAACGTAAAGGAATATTTATCTGCTTTGCAATTCCAAGAGCAACACCACCTTTACTATCACCATCATACTTACTTAGAACTACTCCACTGATACCAAGTTTATCGTTAAAAGTACCAGCACTCCTAATAGCATCTTGACCAGTCATCGAGTCAGCTACATAAAAAACTTCATCAGGCTCTATTACTTTTTGAACTTCTTTAAGTTCACTCATAAGCTCTTCATCTATTGCTAAACGACCAGCTGTATCAACTAAAAGTACATCATAAAGTCCATCTTTTGCTTTTTTAACCGCCGCTTTTGCAATTTTAACTGGATTTTGTTCATTATCATCAAAGAAAAGATCCAATTCATTTTGTTCGCAAAGTTGTTTCAGTTGTTCAACCGCTGCGAGTCTTTGTAAATCACAGGCTGCGATTAAAACTTTTTTATTTCTTAATTTTAAATAATTTGCTAGTTTTACAGTTGTTGTTGTTTTACCACTACCTTGCAGTCCTGCCATCAAAACTCTTGTAGGTGGTTTCGAAGCATAAACAAATCCTTGATTTCCAGGAGCTGTTAAAGTTGTAGTTAAATTATCTTTTAAAGAAGTTAGAAAATTAAGTTGTCCAATCCCTTTTGCTTTAGTCTCAACTTCAACCACTTTTAACAAATCTTTGACCACTTTATGGTGAACATCCGCTTTTAAAAGTGATTTCTTTAATGTATCAAGCGCTTTTTTTAGTGACTTTTCGTCATCTGCAAATCTTATTTTATTGACTGCTGTTTTAAATGAATCAGTTAAAATCTCGAACAAAATATCTTCCTTATACTATATCAATTGAGGTGCAATGATACTTAAATTTTACTTTAAACTTAATAAACTTATATTTAAATTATTCAATCCAAATTAATTATAATTAAGAAGAGAAACTACAATAAATATCACAAGCTTTCAGTTTTTAAAAAGTTGTTAAATCTATAAATAAAAGACTAAAAATGAAATAATTAGATTAAAGGAATACCTTTATATTAAAGACTTTTGGAATTCAACTTCAACACTTCTAGAATCTTTTTCTAAAGAGTTTTTTATCCGCTTTGAAAACTCATCTGGATACACTTCATATACTTTATTTTTTATGCCTGCAAAAATTTCATCTACTATATCCTTAGCATTAGCTTTGGGCATATCTCTACCCTTAGTCATATTTGTATCTATTGGCCCTGGCAATACTTCTAATACATGAACATCTCTTAAAGACATTTCTGCTCTCATTGCTTGGGTTAAAGAGTGCATTGCACTTTTAGAAGCTGAATACAAACCTATAAGAGGGTTGTTTGTTAATGCTGTTATTGAAGTTATATTTATTATCATTCCGTTTTGATTTATCTTAGTAAATAAAGATTTAGTTATGTTTAAAGTTCCCATTACATTAACGTCAAAATCTAATGTAGAATCTTCAAAAATTCTTATTTTACTGTTAGCTCCAGCATTATTTACCAGTATATCAATACTTTGTATATTTTGCCCAACACATTTTACATTTTCATTATCACACAAATCCAATTCTAATAACTCTACTTTTGGTGATAAATTTTTTAACATAATACCACTATCAGCATTGCGAACAGCACAATAAATTTTTTTTACATCTTCTTTGATAAATCTTTTTACTAATTCTTTTCCTAATCCACCATTTGCACCTGTTACAAATATTGTCTTATCTTTTAAGTTCAAAATTTTCCCTTTTGAGTTTTATTAAAATATGGGAAAACTATGCTAAATTAGTAAAGCATAGTTTTAAAGTCCTCTATCCCATATTCATAACTTTTACAAATTCTCCTGGCTCTTTACTTTCAAACTTGTATCCAAGAAGTTCTATCTTCCAAGCGTGAAGCATTACTCTTTTGAATGGTTTTGCTCCATATTGTGTATCTCCTAAAATAGGGATATTTATACTCTTTAGATGTGCTCTTATCTGATGAGTTCTTCCTGTTTCTATTGTTACTTTTACTTTTGAAAGTTTTCCTTCTAGCATTAAAGGTTCAATATGACTAATTGCATCTTTTCCTTCGTCAGCAATTTTGCTAAAAAGAATATTTCCTTTTTTGATAGTTATAATTGGCATATCCACTGTAACTGATTCAACACATTTTCCCTGAACAACCGCAATGTACTCTTTTTTAACTTCTCTATTTTTAAAAGCTTTCACAGCTTCTTTATGGAACTCTTCATCTTTTGTAAAAAGTAAAACTCCACTAGTCTCTTTATCAAGTCTATGCAAAAGTGTAAACTCTTCATAACTTCTTGCTACTTCTTCTGTTGTCATAAATGTTGGTTTATCAACTGCTATTATTTTTTTGTCTTGAAAAATTATCTTAGGTTTATTTATTTTTTCAACTTTAAACTTTGCTTTGGGACTTATCTCACCACGAGCAACTGTTACTTTTTTTCCACCTGAGTATACTACCCCACGGTCAATTAAATCTTTTGCAGCACGGTTAGAGATTCCCTCTTGAACTGCTAATAATTTATATGCTTTTTCTGTCATTTTATTTCCTAATTTCATTAAGAAGAGTATTTATATCTCCCTCATGTAAAACTCTTGAAGCTTTTATGCTATCAAAGTCTTTTGTTCTTAGCTCATCTATTGAGCATACTTCTATATTTTCTACTAGTGAAAAAAGTGGCTTTTGATTAAAAAAGTACTCTCCACTTACTATCTTTGTTTCAAAAAATGCAGGCTCAAGTGGATTATGTCCACCAATACCATCTTTAAATGAACCACAAAGCAACACTACGTCACTTATAGCATACATATTGACAAGCTCACCCATCTTATTACATAGCACTACGTCACTCTCTAAACCACTATTAATCTTTGAGTAACTTAAATTCTTATTTTTTACATAATCTTTTAAAATTTTGTCTACTTTTTCAAATCTCTCAGGGTGCCTTGGAACGATTACTAACATTTCATCTTTTTTAAGACTTATGTTTTGAAGTATTATTTGTTCCTCACCCTCATGAGAACTAGCTATTACAATTACTTTTTTATTTGGTTTTTTATACTTTTTTGTAACATGTGGTTTTGAAAATGTTTTTATATTTCCATTTACATGTACACTAGAAGCACCCAACTCTTCTAATCTTTTTTTATCTACTTCACTCTGTGCATATACTTCATCAATACTTGCAAATATCCATCTGTAAAACCAGTCAAACTTTTTATATGATTTATAAGAGTTATTAGATACTCTTGCATTTATCAAAACTGTTTTAGTTCCCTTTAGTTTTGAAACTATAAAGAGCATAGGCCAAAGTTCAGCCTCGGTTACAACCAAGGTTTTTTGTTTCTTTATCCAAAAAGGTAAGAACATCTCATATGGTAAAAACCTCACATGTAAAGAGTTCATCTCTTTAGCTGATTTATACCCTGTTCCTGTTATTACAGAAAGATTTACGTTCTCATTTTCTAACTCTTTAAAAACAGGTTTAAGGGAGTTTACTTCTCCTAAAGAACATGCATGAAACCATATTCCTTGTTTTTTAAAAGAACTATTGTCTTTTAAAAAAAATCTTGATGGTAATGAAACTTTGTATTTTTGTTTAAAGGAGAGGATTATCAAAACTGGAAGTGCTAAAATATATATCAGCACTACCAATATGTAGTAGAAAAAAAGAAGCAATTTACGCCTCAGTTTCCTCTGTCTCTTTATAAAGAATTCTTCCACAATGAGGACAAGTTACGATATCATCTTGTTTAATTACTTCTGCATAAGTTTTATCATTGATTCTCATAAAACAACCATAACATGCTTGCTTCTTTACAGGAACTACTGTTGAATTCGCTGCCCATTTTCTAATTTTTTCATAAAAAGTTAATATCTTTTGGCTCATTTCTGATACCAGTTTTTCTTTAACTGAATATACTTCTGTTCTTTGTTTTTCTATTTGAGCTATCTCTGCTTCAATTGATAAACGAATCTCTTCACTCTCTTGTTGAACTTCTTCAAGCGTATTTTTCAACTCTTCCTTATCAGCTTCTTTTGCCTCTATGATATTGTCAAGTCTTTCAATTTCTTCATTAGCAAATTCACACTGCTCTTTTGAAATCTCTTCTTCAAGTTGAAGTGCTTTTATCTCTTTATCAGTTTTTACTATAGCACCTTTTTTAGAAAGTTCAGTAAGTTTATCAGCTAACTCCGCTAAATGAAGTTCATTTTTTGCTTTTTTCAATTTACAGTCTTTAACTTCTTCTTCAAAAACTTCAATACGATTAACTACTTCTTGTTTTTTTGCTGCTGATGCTCTTAGTTTCGACTCAATCGCTTCTACTTTTGGACCAAAATCATCAATCTCTTTATCTGTTTTTGCTAGGTCCACTAACTGTTTTAAATGTTTATTCATTAAATATTATCCTCTTATTTGTACCAAAATGGGTTTTTTGAATTTATCATTATAGCTTTTAATGGAAAATTTATCAAATTTTTGCTTAAACATGCTGGAAAATGGGACTCGCTTTCAAAGTGTCCAATGTCCAATAAATTCAATTTATTCTCTTTTGCCTCAAGTGCCTGGTGGTATTTAAAATCACCACTTAAATAACAATCAGCATCAACATGACCTATTAAATCACCGCCACTTCCTGTTGTTAATGCACACCTTTTAATATGTTTTTTTTTCACCTACACTTCTTATTATTTCTAGTCCTAAAGAGTTCTTTACATGTAAAGCCAACTCATCAAAACTACAATTAACATCAAAGTAACAAATATGTCCTTCACAAGTAATATCTTTATATCCCAAAACTTCAGATGCCACATATCTATTTAAATGCGTACTGTCAAAGTTAGTATGCATTGCGATTAACGAGATATCTTTTTTTATCATCTTTTTTATCAATGAAGAAGGATATATTGAAGAATCTAAACGCTTCAAACCCTTAAAAATCAAAGGATGATGTACTATTATAAGAGAATTCTCTTTTACTTCATCAATCAAAAAAGTATCAACGTCTAGGCTAAGATATACTTGTTTTACTTCATCCTCCATCTCTCCAACTTGTAAACCACTGTTATCCCAAGATTCTTGAAGTTCAAACGGACTTAGTTCATCTAAAATACTATAGATTTGCTTCAGTTGCATCCACTACTTCTTTGTATTTTACAGCACACCCTTTAGCAAGCTCACGAATCTTCAAAATATAATTCTGTCTTTGTGTAACAGAAATAGCTTTTCTTGCATCTAAAACGTTAAATGTGTGAGAAGCCATTAGACAATAGTCATATGCAGGAAGTGGAAGATCCGCATCTAAACATCTTTTACACTCAACTCTGCTATTTTCAAACTGTTCTAAAAGCATTTTTACATCTGCAATCTCAAAATTATACTTACTAAACTCATATTCGCTTTGTTTGTGAACATCAGCATAAGTAGTAACTCCATGCTTATTTTCATTCCAAACTAAATCAAAAACTGAATCTTTTTCTTGAAGGTACATAGCAAGTCTTTCAACTCCATATGTTATTTCAACAGAAATTGGGTCACAAGGGATTCCTCCAACTTGTTGAAAATAAGTAAATTGTGTAACTTCCATACCATCTAACCATACTTCCCAACCAAGTCCCCAAGCTCCAAGTGTTGGTGATTCCCAGTTATCCTCTACGAACCTAATATCATGTTTCTTTAAATCAAGTCCAAGTGCCTCTAAACTCTTAAGATATAACTCTTGAATGTTATCAGGGCTTGGTTTAATTAAAGTTTGAAACTGATAGTATGCTCCTAAACGATTTGGATTCTCACCATATCTTCCATCTGTTGGACGCCTACTTGGTGCAACATAAGCTGTCGCCCAAGGTTTACTTCCTAAACTTCTTAAAAATGTTGCATTATGAAAAGTTCCAGCACCTGCTGGCATATCATATGGCTGAACTATAGTACAACCCTCGTCTTGCCAAAAAGTTTGTAACTTTAAAAGCATCTCACTAAATGTTAACAACTTAAATTCCTCTAATCTTTCTTATAATTTTCTACAGCTTTATTCCACATAAGCTTATATTTTCTTCTGGTAAACTCTAACTCTTCTTGTGTAGTTTCAAGCTGCTTTGTTAAAGTTTCTACGATTTTTCTATCTTCATCATACAACTCTTGCATAGAAAAAAGTGCCTCTTTTAAAAAATGATTTTCGCTCTTTAGGGCATCTAAAGTTTCATCTTTTGCATCCATAACTTTTTCATGAAGACCAAGAATGGTGCCTATTGTTTTTTCAACAAAATTGGCACCTTCTAGGGTTACTACGTCTGCATCAACAGATTGGTTAGTTTTAGAGAGAGGCATAAGCTCACTCGTGCCTTTTGAAGCTTCAATAAGCCTCTTTCCGTTTTCTTCTTTTACACTTAATTTTCCTCTTTCTATCATATCTTCAATAGTCGGTATATCTAAATGTATAAGCTTACTAAACTCTTCTATTTCTAACCAAGTCTGCATTTTGAACCTTTTCCTAGTTTATATTCTAACTTCTACTTCATTTGAATCAGATTCAACTTTTTTCGCTTTTAGAATTCTATCTTCGGTAAGTTTTGCTCTTAGCTCTTCATCTTCTATAGATAAAATTTGCATAGCAAGATATGCGCTGTTCATAGCTCCTGCTTTACCAAGTGCAACAGTAGCAACTGGCATACCTGAAGGCATTTGAACTGTACTAAGCATTGCATCTAATCCATCCATTGCTCCACCCTTCATAGGTACACCAATAACTGGTTTTGTAGTCAATGATGCTACAACACCTGCAAGATGAGCTGCCATTCCAGCAGCTGCTATAAATACTTTAGCTCCTTTTGCTTCTGCTTCAACAACATATTTGTGAGTTCTATCAGGACTTCTATGAGCTGATGCTATTACTAATTCATGTGCAACACCAAACTTTTCTAATATTTTTGCAGCCTCTGATACTATTTCATAATCACTCTTACTACCCATTAAAATCGATACAAATTTCATTTTTCTGTTTCCTTAATTTTTTAGTCTTAAAAAAGAATATGGTGGTAATTCACATGGAGTTACAATTGCATTTGTATTTCCACTGTGAATAGACTCATAAACTTTTCCTTTTTGCGTTTTAAGCTCTTTAAACTTTAAGCTCCACTTTCCACTGATATTTTGAATTGTTCCAATCTCATTGTCTACTTCATCTATTCCCTTGCTTGGTGAAATTAATTCATATACTACATTAGGTTCTATCTTATCTTTAGATAAAACGCCTTTACCATCAGGTGTAACCTCTGCTACAACTTGATGTGTACCTTCACTTATAGAGTGTTCCAAATTTTGAGTGTCATTTTTCTCATAAGGACGGCTTATTAGATAACCATCACTAAAACCTCTATTTTTTGTTGAATTAAGTTCCTCAACATATTTAGTTCTTTCAAACTTTCCTGCATAAAAATCATCTATAGCACTTCTGTAAGTTTTAGCTGTAATACCTACATAATAACTACTTTTTGTACGACCTTCTATCTTAAGTGCACTTATCACACCAGAGGATAATATTTCATCAACATGAGCTGAAAGATTCAAATCTTTTGCATTCATTATATGTGTTCCAGCATCATCCTCTTCTATCTTAAAAAGAGTTCCACTCTCTTCATTTTTAGCATACATTGTATACGGGAAACGACAGTCATTTGCACAACTACCACGATTTGAAACACGTCCACTTTGAACAGAACTTATAAGACAACGACCACTATAAGCAAAACACATAGAACCATGTATGAAAGCTTCTATCTCTAAATCAGGTAATCTTTTTTTAATCTCTATCAAGTCTTTTAGGCTTACTTCACGAGCAGCAACTATACGTTTTACACCCATCTCATAAAAAACCTCTGCATCAAGATAATTGAGTACATTTGCTTGAGTTGATAGGTGTATAGGTATATGAGGAGCAATCTTACGAGCAAGTTTTATAACTCCTGGAGCTGCTACTATAAATGCATCCGGATTCATATCCGCCACACGTTTTATATGTTTTTCTAAAAGATCAATCTGTGAGTTGAAAGGAAATCCATTTATCGTAACGTAGAGTTTCTTTCCTTTTGAGTGAGTATACTTTATAGCTTCTTCAAAACTCTCATATGTAAACTCTTTTCCAGAACGAATCCTCAAAGAAAAATGGCTAACTCCTCCATAAACTGCATCAGCACCATAAGCCAATGCAATTTTTAATTTTTCAAAGTTTCCCGCAGGGGAAAGTAACTCAGCTTTTATCAAATCAGCTCTTTCCTAAATTTGCTATTAACGCTTCAATGTCATCGTTACTAACAACATCATCAGTAGTAGCGTCACCTTCAATATGAACTGCACTTCCAACGCGTTTTGAATCTTCTATTTGTCCTTCAAAAAGACTGCTCATATAGCTAGATAGTGCTCTCATAACATTTATAACACGCTCTATTTTTTGTCTATGTATATCTTGATACTGCATAATGTCCATAGTCATCATAACTTCATCTTCAGTATCTTGAGCACCTTGTATTAAGCCTTCTACTTTAGTTTTCATATTTTTATTGTCTTCTAAAGCTTTACAAAAATCTTTAACATTTGGAAATTTTTCGCACAATGTTGAAAAAAGCTCAATATTAGAATCAATAAGAGCTATAACTTCTCCAGCACTCTCTTCAGCTGTCATCATAAACTCATTAATAGATTCAAGCTTATCGAAAACTTCACCCGCTTTTACTTCAGAATCTTTTGTAACATCATCTAATTGATAAACCATTTTATGGTCATCAGTAGGAGGAGGTGGTGGCCAAGCCATATCTGCTGCTGCTCTATATTCGTGTGTATCTTTCAGATCTTTTACTTTCTCAGCAGAAATTTCTCCTGCTTCTACAACCTGATCTTCAACTTCACTAGCAACATCTTCTATCATATCATTTACTTCTTCTTCTGATGTTGTCTCTTCATCATCTAGTCCGCCTGCCATCAATGCGTCAAGTTCTTCTTGTGTCATTAGTGTCTCCTAGAAAATATATTTATGCTTCATTATATAGAAATTTTTATATAATCTAACTTTAAAAAGGATAAATAATGAGTGTTGACCTACATAATCATACCACTTTGTGTAAACATGCCACTGGTACACCGAAGGAATACGTAGAAAAAGCTATAAAAGAAAATATTGATTTTTTTGGTTTTAGTGATCATGCACCTATGAATTATGACCCAAAATATCGTATGAAATTTGAACAAATGCAAATGTATGAAAGTTCTATTTTGAAACTTCAAGATGAATATAAAAACAACCTAAATGTACTTTTAGGCTATGAGGTCGATTTTTTAAATGGACTTGTAGATGATAGAGTTTTAAAAGCTGATGTAGATTATTTAATAGGTTCTGTTCACTTTATAGATAAATGGGGATTTGATAATCCAGAATTCATTGGTCAATACAAACATAAAAATATAGATAAAATTTGGGAAGATTATTTTGAAGTCATTGAATCTCTTGCAAAAAGTAGACTTTTTAATATTGTTGGCCATATTGACCTTATAAAAGTATTTAATTTTCTTCCAAAACAAGATATTAAACTACTTGCACTTAAGTCTATCAAAGAGATAAAAAAAGCAAATATGGTGGTAGAAATAAATGCAGCAGGATATAGAAAACCAATTAAAGAAGCATATCCAAGTTCAACTATTATGGAACTTTTATGCGAATATGATATACCAATAACATTTGGATCAGATGCACATGCACCTGATCAGGTTGGATTCAAACAACAAGAGATTTATACTTTGGCAAAATCTTATGGTTACAGCAAATGCGCTACATTTGTAAAAAAAGAACGTACAATGGTTAATTTTTAATCACAAAAAAAAGTTATTTTTTACTTTTATTGGGTAGAATAACTACAAAATTATAAGAGGAGATTACTAATGGGCAAATTTGTCAATAGTGTTGAAGAGTTTTTCGAGTATTGTAAAGAGAATGAAGTTGAGTTTGTAGATTTTCGTTTTACAGATATGAAAGGAATGTGGCACCACTTAACATATACTATGCATGCAATTGATGAAGGAATGTTAACAGAAGGTATCCCATTTGATGGATCAAGTGTAGATGCATGGCAACCTATTAACAAATCAGATATGATTCTTATGCCTGAAGCTGAGACGGCATTCCTAGACCCTTTTACTGCTGATTCAACTATTATAGTATTTTGTGATGTTTATGATATCTACAAAGGTCAAATGTATGAGAAGTGTCCAAGAAGTATTGCTAAAAAAGCACTAGATCACTTAAATGAAACTGGTCTTGGTGATGTTGCTTATTTTGGACCTGAGAATGAATTTTTTGTATTTGATGATGTAAAAATTCAAGATGATATTAACTGTTCTTACTTCAGAGTTGAATCTGAAGAGGGAGAGTGGAGTGACAATACATCTTATGAAGATGGGTTTAACACAGGTCACAGACCAAGAACAAAAGGTGGATACTTCCCTTGTCAACCAACAGACAGTATGGTAGACCTTAGAGCTGAAATGGTTCAAGTAATGGAGCAAATCGGTCTTGATACTTTTGTGGTTCACCACGAAGTTGCACAAGCACAAGGTGAGATTGGTGTTAGATTTGGAACACTAGTTGAAGCTGCTGATAATGTACAAAAATATAAATACGTAGTTAAAATGGTAGCACACCTTAATGGGAAAACTGCTACATTTATGCCAAAACCACTTCATGGTGATAATGGAAATGGTATGCACGTTCATATGTCTATCTGGAAAGATGGTAAAAACATGTTCTATAAAGAAGGAGAATATGCAAACTTAAGTGACATGGCTAGACACTATATCGGTGGAGTTTTAGCAAATGCCAGAACAGTTGCAGCATTTACAAACCCTTCAACTAACTCATACAAAAGACTAATTCCTGGATTTGAAGCTCCTTCAATCCTCACTTACTCTTCTCAAAACAGAAGTGCTAGTTGTCGTATTCCTTATGGGTCAGGTGAAAAATCAGTAAGAGCTGAGATGAGATTCCCAGATTCAACTGCTTGTCCTTATCTTGCATTTGCTGCTCTTCTTTTAGCAGGACTTGATGGCATAAACAAAAAAACTGAACCAGTTGGCCCAATGGATGAAGATCTATTTGAAATGACTCTTGCAGAAATCAGAGAAAAAGGTATCAACCAAATGCCTCACACTCTAAGAGGTTCTTTAGAGTCACTTATCAGAAACAACGACTTCTTAAAGCCTGTTATGACTGAAGAGTTTATAGATACATACCAACACTATAAATTTGAAACTCAAGTTTGGCCAGACGAAGCAAGACCAACTGCATTTGAATTTAAAACAACTTACTCTTGTTAAATTACAGAGGGCTTTATGCCCTCTTCTAATCTACTAATTCTATTCCTAATCCACCAAGTAATCTAACAGCTTCATAACGACTAAATTTTGCACCATTTAGAATATTGTTTTTTATATCTATATTAAACTGTTGTGCATGACTAAAGTTTGCATTGCTAAGATCAGTATTAAAAAAAACTGCATCTGTTAAATCACTATAACTAAAATCTGCCTCTTTTAGATTTGATTCTCTAAAATCAACATCCTTTGCTTCACACTCTTTTAAAGTAAGTTTCTCTACATTTAATCCATAAAAAGACGAACTGTTTAAAACAGATGTCTCAAATTTCATAGGTTTTGTAGTAAGACTATCCCAATTTGCTTTTGTCCAATCGACTCCTATTATTTTACAATCAATAAAAGTGACTTCTGAAAATCTACTGTTTACTACAGTAAAAAGAGATAGATTACAGTTATAAAAATTACATCCTGAAAAAATAGAGTTTTTAAAAGAGCTATGCGAAAAATTACATTTTTTAAAACTGCACTCATCAAACTCTATATTTATAAACTCTTCATTTGTTAAATCCAGATTTTCATAATCTTCTGCAAAGTTATCGTTAGAAAAAATTACACTTACCTTTTTTTCTGCAAAAATGCATTTAATTGATTTGCAAAACCCTCTGCATCTTTTTTACTAAATGGTGCTGGTCCACCTGTCACTTCTCCACTATCCCTAAGTTCACTCATAAGATTTCTCATAGTAAGATACTGCTTGATATTATCCTCACTGTAGAGTTCGCCACGGTGATCTATTGCATGAGCATTTTTTGATATAAGTCTATCAGCAAGCGGTATGTCAGCTGTTATTACCAAATCACCCTTTTTAGCTAATTCAACTATATGATTATCAGCTTCATCAGCACCAAGTTCTACTATAACATATGAAACATATTTTGATTTGCCTATATTTATCTTTTTATTTGCAATTACATAAGTATCTAAGCTTAGTCTTTCAATCGCTTTTAAAAGTATAGGTTTTAAAAGATTTGGAAAAGCATCACCATCTACATAGAGTTTCAGATTATCTCCTTTACTCTACCAACATCACCACTTACTAATCTTACTTTGATACCATGTGGATGTGAAGGGGAGTTTGTTAAGATATCTTTTACTACTCCTTCAGTCAAAATTCCACTTCTTTGGTCTTTTTTTAGTACTATTTTCACTTTGATTCCAGCTCTTATATCTGCTCTTTTTTGTCCATTCAAAATATCTACCTTTACTTTTTAATCTATCTGTATATTATGTTTCAACAGAGCTGCTTCTTGTTTTGCAAGTTTTTCTTTTAATTCTATATTGTCTTTTGAGAGTTTTTGAAACAGGTTATTTAATACAATCAACAAAGGCTCTACTGCACGACTTATTTCTGATTCATACTCAGCATAAGCTTCTTTAGCATCTATACCTGATTGAACAGCTTCTATTTGGTATGCCATATTTTGATCTGTTACTAAAATATGATAACCAAGCCAATGAACTAAAAAATCTAATAAATCTTTATTAATTTCTTTATCACTGCTTCCAACTGAAAAGCATATTGCCATTATTTTTTCTATAAAAGCTTTATGAGCTTCAATATGACTGTCAATATGTCTAGAATCAATCCCTATTTGATGCATTAATAACTCTTCTTCTCTAAAGTGATACTGAGCATAATCCAATAACTCATCTAACCATGAAGTTTCTTCTTCTACATCTTTTTCTTTAGCTTCTGAGAGTCTATTAATAATATCCACCAACATTTTATGTTGTCTATCAACTTCGTCTAGTCCTGTTTCAAAACGCTTATTCCAAGAAAAACACTCCATTAAATATACCTTTCATATCATTATTTAAAATATAAGCCCATTTTTTTCTGTTTCTTCAAGCTCGTTTATTTTAGGCAAAGGAGATGTTTTTGTAAAGTACTCTCTTTTACCACTTATTTTACGCATAGTTACACCCTCTGGTGGAGTAAACTTTCGTTTTGTTTGAGGGTATAAATCTATATAGCCTTTTACAAAATGAGCAAAGGCAGGACCAGCAACACGACCACCTGTTTCATACTTTTGCATTGGAGAATTATCATCATTACCATACCAGACAAGAACTTCTATCTCAGGAGTGAACCCACAAAACCAGGCATCGACATTACTGTTTGTTGTTCCTGTTTTTCCTGCTGTTTCTATCCCTGCTACCCTTGCTATTCGTCCTGTTCCTCTCTCTACAGTTGTTCTTAAAATATCCACCATTAAAAAAGCTTGTTCTTGAGGTATAAGTCTTTTTTTCTCACTCTCATATATAGTCTCATCTCCAAACCTATTTACTATCTTTTTAATAAGTCTTGGTTCAACCTTTACTCCATAATTTGGAAATATTGAATAAAACCCACTAAAGTCAAGTGGTGAAATCCCAAAAGTTCCCAAAGATATAGACAAATCATACGGAATATTTTTAAAACCATCTTTTTTTAGTTCTTTATATACACTATCAAGTCCTAAAGCATTTAGTAAATTTATAGTTGCTAAGTTTCTTGAGTGAACTAATGCTTCTTTTAGCGTTAAAAGTCCTTCAAAATTTTCTTCATAGTTCTTTGGTTTCCAATCTTCATCCGTTGCTTTATCTGTATAAACTCTAGAAATATCAGGAATCTCACTCATTGTAGAGTATCCAACATCTAAAGCTTTTTGATAGATAAAAGGCTTAAAGGCAGAACCAGGTTGACGTTTACTCATAACTGCTCTATTAAAATGTGACTTTTTATAATCGACACCACCAACCATTGACAAAATATCTCCACTCTGGCTATCCAAAGTAATTAAAGCACCATTCATAATAGAGCTATTTGTATCGTTAGGATGTCTTCTAAAAATTTCATCATACCCAAATTTTAAAGATTGTTTTGCTAAATGTTGAAGTCTTAAATCAATTCCAAGATGAATTTCATAACCACCAGTTCTAAAGTCTTCATACTCTCTACTAGCTCTTTTTATCACCTCATCAACTATATAAGGAGCTCTATTTTTTGTTAATGTTTCATCGTATACTATAGGCTGTTCTGCTAAAGAGTCACGATACTCTTGCTCACCTATCCAACCAAGTGCATGCATTCTGTACAGCACTCTATTGGCTCGACTTAACGACAAGTCCATATTACGAGTTGGGTCGTATGAGCTTGGTGCTTTTGGAAGCCCTACAAGTATAGCTATCTCTTTTAGGCTAAGAGCATCTAGATTTTTGTGAAAATAACCTAATGCAGCTGTTTTAATACCATAATATCCATGCCCAAAATATACATGATTAAAATATCTCTCTAAAATCTCTTCTTTTGTAAGCTCATTCTCTATCTTAAAAGCTAAAAGTGCCTCTTTTAATTTACGAATTATCTTCTTTTCTCTAGTTAAAACTGTATTTTTAACAAGTTGTTGAGTAAGAGTACTAGCACCTTCCACCAATTTCATAGCTTTTATATCTTTAATAATAGCTCTAAAAATTGCTTCAAAATTAACACCTTGATGTTCAAAATAAGAGGTATCTTCTATTGCAACAAGTGCTTCTACTATACGAGCTGGTATTTCATCATAATTGACATATAAACGATGATGCTTTTCAAATATATTTGCTACTAACTCTCCATTCCTATCATATATTTGAGTACTTAGTTTTGGATTATAATCTATGATTTTATATGCATCAAATCGCACTTGAGAGTAAAGGTAAATCAACCCTGCGGCCACTATAAATACACCTGTAAAAAATATTGTTATTAAATATTTCATATTCTAAATTTCCTATTCTTAAAACCTGAGTCTATTAACTGCTTTGTATATTTTTCTTGTGGAGAGTTAATTACTTCTTTTAATTTACCACTCTCTACAATCTTACCATCTTTTATTATAGCTATATCTTCACACAGCTCTTTTACAGCTTCCATATCATGAGTAACAAACATAAGTTTAAATCCGTGCTCTACATGTAAAGACTTTAGAAGCTTTAAAATAGCCTCTTTACTTTTTATATCAAGTGCTGTTGTAGGTTCATCCAAAAGAAGTAGTTTTGGCTTTACATGTAAAGCAAAAGCAATTACTACACGTTGAAGCTGTCCCCCACTAAGTTCACTTGGAAACCTTTCTAAAAAACTCTCTTCAAGTCCAACCATCTCAAAGTATTTTTTTGCCTTACTAGGTTCAACTAAAAACTGATCTTTTATTTTTGTAAGTGGTGAGAGAGCTGTAAAAGGGTTTTGAGGAACTAAAGATACGCTTTCACCTCTTATAAGTTCAAACTCAATTCCACTAAAATCACTCTTTACATGTAAAGCTTTCGGCAACATTCCCAAAAGTGCTTTTAAGGTTAAACTCTTACCACTTCCACTCTCTCCTATAAGAGCAAATGAGTTTTTAAAACTAAAGCTAATATCAACTAGTTTTTTCTCATCTGTGCCAATATAAAGTTGTTTACATGTAAACACTGAACAACCTTGTCAAATCTTCTATACCCACATCAACTCTAGGAATTATTCTTAATATCGGTTTTTCAACCGTTGGAGGTCTGATTGCCCCCACTAAAAAGCCATCTTTTTTAAGTCTTTCTTGCATTTCTAAAACAGCTTCAGAGCTCTGCATCTCATACGCAAAAATCAACCCTGACATATCTACACCAAAATGCTCTTTGACCAACTCTTGGCGCTTTTTTATCTTTACATGTAAATCTTTTTTATGCTTCATAATATAAAGCATACCTTGGTGAGCTAACTCAATATCTATCAAGGATGGTGCCGTAGCATACACTAGAGATTTTGCTCTATTTTGTAAAAACTCTACTATATGCTTTGAAGCTAATATATAAGCACCATAGCTTCCATAAGCTTTTCCAAGCGTTCCCATCTTAATATGGTTTGGTTTAGGAGTGATACCAAAAAGCTCAAATACCCCTAAAAACTTCTCTCCAACAACTCCACTACTGTGTGCTTCATCAACTATTAAGAGGGTATTTTCATATCTTTCTACTACATCAAATATATCTTTTTTAAGTAAATTCCCACTCATAGAGTAGATTCCCTCAACTGCTACAATTGCTCTTTTATAGGTGTTGTTTTTTAAAATATCTTCAAGTTTTTCTGGAGAGTTATGCTTAAATGTAACTACTTTGGTATCCACTAGTTTTGAAGCTAAAATTCCACTTGCATGATACTCTTCATCGAGTATGAGAATATCTCCTTTTCTTGGAAGTGCTTCAATAAGAGCCATATTTGCTAAAAAACCGCTTCCTGCAAGCACTGCATCTTCAAAACCATTATGCCTACATAAAAACTCTTCAAAATCTTTGTGTATTTGATGATAACCATTTACAACCTGTGATGCCTTTGGTGCGTGGTTTTTGAACATCTGCACACGCGCAACTGCACGTGTTAAAAGTTGAGGTTTACTTGAGAGCCCAAGATAATCATTTGAAGCTAAGTCTATCAAATTCTCATCATACAAAGTCTTCTTACGAAATCTATTTGATTTTTTGATAGCTTTTAACTCTTTAGTGTACATCAGTTTCTTTCAAAAAAGGCAGAAGCTTTTCTACACAAAGTCCCATGGCAGTACTCTCGTAACCTCTTACCTCTTTTATATAGTCTTTGCAAAATCCCTCAACCATACAAGCTCCAGCTTTTCCTTCCCACTCACTGCCCTTTAGATACTCTTCAAGTGCATCTTTATCAAACTCGCTAAATATGTAATCAGTACTTGAAAGGTCTATAAACTCCAACTTGTTTGTTTTGTAAATCATGCAAGTAAGGATAGAAACAACTCCTCCACTTTGTGTAAGGAGTATCTCTCTTGCATCATCTTTATCTTTAGCTTTTCTAAGTAATTTGCCTTTACATGTAACAACAGTGTCAGCACAAACTACAGGCATATCAAGACCAAATTCATCTACATAACTATTCATTTTACCAAGCGTTGCACGATAAACAAAATGAGCAGGGTCTTTCACATCTAGACTCTCCTCATCAAAACTTGCACCACGTTGGATAAAATCGATACCAAAAGAGTCTAAAAGTTCTGCTCTTGTAGGTGAATTTGATCCTAGAACTATAGTTTGCATCAAAAACCTCTTATAATAACACCAATATATGCTGCTATCAATACTAGGATAAGATTTAGAGGAAGTAAACAGTTCAATATCAAACCAAGATTTTCATGTAATTCAAAAAACTCTCTAGTTTTGAAAAACTTTCTTGTATTTATGAGTTTCATATACATGTAAACAAAATTAAATACAATAAAAACCCAAAGAGCTTCTTTTACATGTATCAAAGAAAAAAGTGTTGGACTAGCATACTCAAAACCAAGACCTACACTCATTGTAAGTGATGCTGATATGATAATTATCATAATAGCAAGTAGATAATAAAAATACATATCGAGTATTTTAATAAATCTACCATATCTGATAACTTCGTCTTCTATGGCCATTAAAGCTGGTTGAATTATGAACTTAATCATAAACAAACTTCCTATTAAAAAAGAGGCGCTTAAAATATGTAAATAGACAATAATCCTACCAAAATCACCAAATATATTTATCAAAAACTCTTGCAAAATTAACCTTCTAAGATGTTTTTAGCAAACTCTAGAGCAACTTTTTTAGCCTCTTCTAGTTTTGAAGCATCACGTCCTCCGGCTTGTGCAAAATCTGGTCTTCCACCACCTCCACCGCCTACAACTGGAGCAACTTCTTTTATCCAATCACCTGCTTTTAAAGTAGCATTCTTAACACCAGCAGCAATCAATACTTTCTCGCCCTTAACTTGAAAAAGTAAAATAGCAACTTTTTCTTTTTGATTTTTAAAATCATCTATAGCTTTTTTAATATCACCTGCACCAAGTTCATCTACTATAAGCTCAACTCCATTGATACTTTCACTGCTAACTTCTTTACCCGCATTCGCTTCAAGTGCTTCTACATCTGCTTTTAAAGTTTTTATTTCACTCTTTAGTTTTTCAATCCCTATAAGTGCATCTTTATGTTTAACTGCTTCTTTTACTTGTTTTAAATTTTCTCTTAAAGCTTTTGTATATTTTAACGAACTAGCACCACAAATAGCTTCTATACGTCTTACACCAGCACTAACTCCACTCTCTTTAGAGATGATAAAACTTCCAATTTCACCTACACTCTTTACATGAGTTCCGCCACAAAGCTCAACACTAGCATCCCCAAATGATACCACGCGAACCTCATCACCATACTTCTCACCAAATAAGGCCATTGCACCACTGTTTTTGGCTTCATCTACACTCATAACTTTAGTTTGGCTATTTGTACCTGTTGCTATTACACTGTTCACAAAATTTTCTACTTTAGTTATCTCTTCACTACTCATCGCTTTTGGATGAGAAAAGTCAAATCTTAATCTGTCTTTTTCTACCAAACTACCTGCTTGTGCAATATGGTCGCCTAAAACAGTTCTAAGTGCACTATGAAGTAAATGAGTTGCTGAGTGATGTTTTTCTATTTCATTTCTTGATACATCTACTTTTACTTCAACTGTATCGTTTACATGTAAAGGAGTTTTTAATTCTACTTTTGAGAGATTTAGTTCAAAAAACTTCTGAGTGTCAATAACTCTACCATTACCAACTATATCTCCGCTATCTCCACACTGACCACCACTTTGTGCGTAAAATGGAGTTTGATGTAACATTATCCAGCCGCTTTTTTCTAAAGTTTTTACCTCTTTGAAATCATCATCTAAAAGAGCAACTATATTTGCTTTACATGTAAAGCAATCATAACCTATAAAATCATTATGTCCAATTCTCTCTAATAGAGCTTTAAAATCTCCACTTGCAGCCTTATCTCCACTCCCTTTCCAAGAAGCTTTAGAACGCTCACGTTGTACTTTCATAAGTTCATCATACTTTACAGTATCTACTTTAAGCCCCTTGTCTCTTAACATATCTTCAGTCAAATCAAGAGGAAAACCACAAGTATCATAAAGTTTAAATGCCACATCACCACTAAAAACATCTTTTGTATTTTTTAGTTCATTCTCAAATATCTCTAAACCAGAAGCGATTGTAACTAAAAATCTCTCTTCTTCAAGTCTAATCTGCTCTGCAATTGCATCTTTTTTCTCTACTAAATAAGGATACTGTTTACCCATTAAAGAGTTTACAATATCTAAAAGTTTATACATAAATGGCTCACGAATTCCAAGAAGATAACCGTGACGAACTGCACGACGAGTTATACGACGAAGTACATAACCACGACCTTCATTTGAGAAATTAGTCCCTTGTGCTAGTAAAAATGCGGTTGAACGGATATGGTCAGCTATAACTCTATAACTTGCACCTGTTTCGTATTCATAAGGTTTACCACAAAGCTCAGCAACCTTGTCAATAAGTGGCATAAATTCGCTTGAATCGTAGTTACTTAATTTTCCTTCTTTAACAGCTATAACTCTTTCAAGTCCCATACCTGTATCGATTGAAGGTTTTGGAAGAGGTGTTAGTGTTCCACTTTTATCTCTCTCATACTGCATGAAAACTAAGTTCCAAATCTCTAAAAATCTATCTCCATCACCACCTAAATAATCTTCATCACTGTTAAAATGCTCTTCACCTTGGTCAATAAATATCTCACTACAAGGTCCACAAGGTCCAGTATCACCCATCTGCCAAAAGTTGTCCGCATCACCAAAACGTTTAATCCTATCTAATGGAATATGTTTTTGCCAAAGTTCTTCTGCTTCATCATCACTGTCATGAACCGTTACCCAAAGTTTATCTTTTGGAAGTTTTAGTACTTCAGTTACAAACTCCCAAGCATGTGCAATTGCATCTTCTTTGAAATAATCACCAAAAGAGAAGTTACCAAGCATCTCAAAAAACGTATGATGACGTGCAGTGTAACCTACATTGTCAAGATCATTATGTTTACCACCAGCTCTTATACATGTCTGACAGCTTGTAGCTCTTGGAGGGTTTGGTCTAGGAATTTCTCCTGTAAATATACTCTTAAAAGGTACCATTCCTGCATTTACAAAAAGTAATGTTGCATCTTCAGGTACCAAAGGAGAACTTGGTACAAGCTTATGACCCTTGCTCTCAAAATAGTTCAAAAATTCAGCTCTTACGTCCATACTATATATCCTATATATTTTAAAAATTCTTTTATTTTATCTAAATTATTATTAAACATTTATATTCCATATGCTTTTTTAAAAAATGTCGTTTTTTTACAATAAAAAATTATTTTATTTACATATAGTACTGACGAAAAATTAAATGGAAAAATATGAAATTTAAAAAGCATACAGTTCATAAAAAATTAGAACCTTATATTAATACTATTATTCAGATTGAAACAGATTGTCCAATAAATTATAAAGTTTTAACTAAATCAAAAATTGGTTTTTTATTTCATTATATGAAGGATGATATACTTCTAAAAGACGAAATAAATTCCAGACAAGCGAATATACTTGCTATCTCAGGGTTTAAATCCTCTGCTGTAGATTTTTCACTTACAGGCAAAAATGGGTTTTTCCTTGTTCATTTTAACCATTGTGCAAAATCTGTTATTAAAGAGCTAGAGGCTATTAAGACTCTTGATGATGATTTCAATATGAAAGATATATATTCATCTTCTACACATCTTGAAGAGCAATTAAAAAACGAACCTGACGATAAAATAAAACTTCATTTAATTGAAAAGTTTATTTTTAATATAATCACTCAAAAAGATATAAATATTTATATAGATGAAGCAGTAAAAAATATCATCTATTCAAATGGCACTATTCATATTAATGATTTATCAAAAAAAATTGGGTACAGCCAAAAACAACTTATTAGACTTTTTAAAACCCATGTAGGAATTACTCCAAAAAAATTTTCTAAAATAATTCAATTTGAAAACACAATACAGCTTCTGAAAAATTTTGAAGGAAAATATAGTGAAATAGCTCTTGAGGCTGGTTACTTTGATCAAGCTCATTTTATAAACTCTTTTAAACAAACAACAGGAGTTTCTCCTGATAAATTTCTATTAGAGAATCCTCAGTATATTACTTCATTAACAAATAATATATTTTTAAATAAATTGAGATAGAAGTTATTAAAAACTTCTATCTATAGTTTTTATAAGGAGTATATAAAACAATAAAGATGAAGCTTGGCATTTTCATCTTTTATCTGACTATAACTTTTTAATGTCGTACTTTATAGTGATTTCATCACCAGATTTTATAGTTCCAAACATAACAGAAGGTGGTTCTATATCAAAATCTGTCATTTTTACTTTAAAACTTCCAGCAACATTCTCAGTCGTAATTATATCTGGTATTAAAGTAGTCTCTTTTTCTTTATCCGTTACTCTGAATATTCCCGTAATTGTTCCATCACTGTTAATAGATTTCAAAGTAAAAGTTATAATATTAAATTTA
>CBDLTN010000016.1:0-25030 GCA_965306065.1 uncultured Sulfurospirillum sp.
CTCTTATGGTTATAGATTTAGTTATGAAGGCAATGGTATAGATGCACAAGACCAAAAAGAGATAGATAAAGCGATGGAATCTATTAAACCAATGCTTGAAAAGTACATGGAAAATGTGAAAGAGAGTGAAGAAGACTTCTCTATGAGTGAGATAACTAATAGAGCATTTGATATAAACCAGTATCTTCCTAAACCTGAAACTTTGGATGCTAAAAATTACTTAAATGATAAAACGCTCAAAACTATAGACAAAATTCTAGAAAAAGCAGAAAATCAAAATGAAAAAATATTAAAACATGCAGCAAAACTATTTGACACTCTTTTAAAGCAAATGGATAGATTTGAGCTTTACGTTTAACTGCAATCTTTACATTTACCTTTTAATATAATATTTTCTATAGTATAACCATGTAGATTAAACTCTAAAGTCTCTTTTATGCACTCAACTTTATCACATTTTATACAAATAAAATGAGGATGTGGTAACTGTGCAACTTCAAAGTATCTTTTTTTGTTATTTGATTCAAAACTATTTACTATCATCTTCTCTTCAAATTTAGTTATATTTCTATAAAAAGTAGCTTTATCCATAGTTATATTATCTTTTATATCATCATAACTAAGTGGTTTAGTTGCATGAAGTAATTTTTCTAAAATTTCCACTCTAGCATTTGTAAGTTTTAAATCCTTATTTTTTACAATATTTTCAATTTCCACAATCTACTCCTTTAATAAATGCAACTAAGTTGCATTAAAGTATATATAGTATATCATTTCACAAATTACATGCAACTTAGTTGCAAAAAGGAATATCATGAGAAAAATCTTTATAACTTTTATATTAGGCTTTACAACATTAACATATGCTAATGTAAATGCAATAGTAAGTATACTGCCTCAACAAAACTTTGTAAAGGCTATTGGAGGGGAAAAAGTAAATATAAGCCTGATGGTAAAACCTGGTAATTCTCCACATACATATGAGCCAAAACCCTCACAAATGAGAGATATTAGTAAAGCAGATATATATTTTTCTATTGGAGTTGAGTTTGAAAAAGCTTGGTTACCTAAATTTATGAACCAAAATAAAAAAATGAAAATAGCAAATATTTCAAAGGGAATAAAAAAAATCGACATGGTAAAACACTCACATGGTGAAAAAAAGCATCAAGACCATGACGAACATGCACATGACAATCATGGACATGATCATGAACATGAAAGTAAAGATCCACACGTTTGGACTACACCAAAAAATGTAACAATTATCGCTAAAAATATATATAAGTATTTAATAAAAATAGATAAATCAAACCAAGAGTATTATAAACAAAATCTAGATAATTTTATAGCTCATATAAACGATACAGATAAAAAAATAAAATTTTTATTACAAGACTTACCAAAAAATACAAAATTTTTAGTTTTTCATCCATCTTGGGGATATTTTGCTAAAGAGTATAACCTAACTCAAGTAGCTATAGAGATTGAAGGAAAAAGTCCAAAACCAAAAGAGTTAACACACTTGATTGAAGAAGCAAAAGAAGAAAAAATACAAGCTATATTTACTTCACCTGAATTTTCAGATACCATAGCAAATCAATTAGCAAATGAGCTTAAAATACCTGTAATTAAAATTAGTCCATTAAATGAAAATTGGAGTGAAAATCTTAAGACTTTTGCCAAAGCTCTTAAAAACAAATAAAAAAATTTGAAAAGAATTTTATTTTTTATCTTTTTACCAATATTATTAAAAGCATGTGCATTATGTACGCTTTCAATTCCTAGTGTACATGCAACTCTAGAGTTCAAAACAACAAAAGATACTCTAAATCAAATAGATATTAAATGGATATTTTCAAAAGAGTTTACAAAACAGTTATTAGATGGATATGATAGAAATTCAAATGGTAAATTTGATACTTTAGAGATTAATGAAATCCGACATATACTTACCTCCTATATAAAACCAAGAAATTTTCTTACGAAAATTACCTATTACGATAAATCAAAAGATACTTTAGTAAAAAATATAAAGATAAATCCAAATATATATAAGTTGGCTTATAGAAATGACCAGTTATATTTTGACTTTATCATCCCTGCTTCAATAAAACTACAAAAAGACCGAACCATAAAAGTTTTATTTGAAGATAATGAAAAATTTTTTAATTTTAGAATACAAAATATAAAACAGTTTAAAATAAGCAATAATCTCTGGCTTATACCAAATGTTAATTCCCAAGTTGGTTTTTTTGAAATATCAAATAAAGCAAAGGAAATTAAATACCAAAAGAGACTATCTGATTTAAACCCTATGAACAAAACAATAAAGCAAGAAAAAAAACCATTTATAACTATGCTAAAAGAAAATTTAGAATATTTTACACAAAAGATAAAAACTTTGATAAAAGACATTAAAGAAGAAAACTCTATAGCTAAAATATCTCTACTACTGTGTTTTTCATTTATATATGGACTTTTTCATGCATTAGGTCCGGGACATGGAAAAACTCTGGTTGGTAGTTATTTTATGGCAAATGGTGGAAATTGGTACAAAGCTTTAATTATGTCATTAAGAATAGGGGTTATTCATGTTGTTGGAGCATTTTTACTTGTTTTAATCAGCGTATATTTAATCGAAACTTTTGTTAGTAAAGTTCTTAATGATATTACAATTTATGCTAGTTATATTTCTGCTATTATCATTATTTTTATTGCTATGTGGATGTTAATAAAAAAAATAGATATCAAAAAATTGTCTCATTCTCATAGCTGTTCTTGTTGTTCATGTTCATCAAAGTCACAACACTGGGCAGTTGCTATTGCAGCTGGTATAGTTCCTTGTCCTGGAACTATTGTAATTTTTATATTTACTTTTGCTTTAGGAAATTACTTCATTGGCTTTTTAAGTGCCATTGCAATGGCTTTTGGAATGAGTACCGTTATATTTATTAGTTCAATATTTGCTCAATTCTTACGTACAAATATATCAAAAAACTTTCAAAATATTTTTCTAACTCTAGAGTATCTTGCTATTTTTATTATGATTGCATTAGGAATAATGCTTATAATATCTCCTATCAAAATGTAATCTAGTGAAAACTGGCCACTAGATTACCAACTAGAAGATTCCAGCCGTCTACTAGCACAAAGACAAGCAACTTAAACGGTAAGGAGATCATAACAGGTGGAAGCATCATCATACCCATACTCATAAGAACTGAGGCAACAACCATATCTATAACTAAAAATGGAAGATAAAGTAAAAATCCTATCTGAAATGCAGTTTTAAGCTCACTAATTATAAAAGCAGGAACCGCAACTGTAAGAGGAACATCTTCTATATTTTGTGGGTTTTCAAGGTTTCTTATTCTAAAAAACAGTGCCAAATCTTTTTCTCTAGTATTTCTTACCATAAAAGCTTTAAATGGTTGAACACCTTTCTCAAATGCTTCTTGATATCCTATTTCTTGCGCAAGATATGGTTTTACTGCCACTTCATAAGAGTTTTTAGCAATAGGCTCCATTATAAAAAATGTTAAAATTAAAGCAAGTGAAACTAAAACTTGATTTGGAGGCATTTGCTGAGTTCCAAGTGCTTGACGCAAAAATGAAAAAACAACTATTAGCCTTAAAAAACTAGTTCCTATAAATATCATTGAAGGAGCAAGAACCAGTATAGTAAGAACAACTAATAAATTTAAGCTTGTTACTAACTGTTCTGGAGAGTCTGGAGCACTAAGACTTAAATTGACTGTTGGAATTGTATCAGCTCCAACAAGTAAGTTGGTACTAAAAAACAAAAGTAATACTAAAATTCTCTTCAACTACTCTGCCTTTGCTGAAGTATCTAATATACTCTGTTGTGCTTTATCTTTTGTGCTGTTATCTATCGAGAAAAAGTGAAGTTCAACTCTTCTGTTTTTTGCTCTTCCTTCCTCAGTTGCATTTGATGTAATTGGATCAAATTCAGCTTTTCCAGAAGCAGATATTTTTCTTGGGTCAATTCTATTTTTAATTAACTCTTTTACAACACTAACTGCACGTGCAGTAGAAAGTTCCCAGTTATCTTTAAAGGGACTTGAACTATCAGGTGGATTTATATCTGTATGTCCCCTGGCTTTTACATGTAAATGCTCTGGTAGTTTTTTTACTATTAAAGCAATACGTTTTAAAAATAGTATTGCGTCTGCGTTTTGTATAACAGCAGATCCTGGCTTAAAAAGAAGTCCATCAGGAAGCCTTATGATAAAACCATCTTCCGCCTCTTCTATCTGGATTTCAGGACCACCAGATGTTTTTAATAACTCATTTATCTCAGTAATCGTTTTTTTAAGTTGAGTTGTTACAACCCTGTTTGAAGTCTCTTCAGTAGTTTCAATTGGTGTTGCTTGTTGTTGGCGTTCACGACTTATCTCAGTTTTTGTACCACCTTCAAGTACACTCAATGCACCTGCAAGTGAACCTATAGCTTCTTGTATCTTTTTTGCATCCATTGTAGACATAGACAAAAGTAAAACAAAAAAGCATAAAAGCAGTGACATTAAATCACCAAAAGCTGCCAACCATTGAGGAAGACACTTAGGACATTTTGCCTTCTTTTTTCTAGCCATGATTTATCCTAGTCAAACTGAGAATTTCTCTCTTTAGGTGGTAAGAATGATAACAATTTACCCTCTAAAGTTCTTGGATTGTCTCCAGCTTGGATTGCCATGATTCCTTCAAGTATAAGAGTTTTTGCCAAGGTTTCATCGCCATCTCTAATTTCAAGTATATTTGCAACTGGAGCTCCGACAATATTACCTATCATAGCACCATACATTGTAGTAAGTAACGCAACTGCCATCGCTGGACCAATTGCTGAAGGATCTGCCATGTTTAAAAGCATTGCAACAAGACCGATAAGTGTACCAATCATACCCATTGCACCAGAGAAACCACCCATCTGAGCAAATATTTGTGCATTTGCTCTGTGACGTTCACTTGTTTGATCCATGTCTATTTCAAGTAAATCTCTAATCGTATCAGGTTCATTACCATCAACTGCCATAGAGAGCCCTTTTTTTAAAAAATCATTCTCTTCATTATTTGCATCAGTCTCAAGTGCAAGTATACCATCACGCCTAGCTTTAGTTGAATAATCTACCATTTTTTTTATAAGTACAGGAATATCTTCTTGTGGAGGTTTAACAGCTATCATAAAAATCTTAGAAATACTTTTTATCTGTTCCATTTTAAAACCGACTAAAAGAACTCCTGATGTACCACCAAAAACAATCAAAATAGATGGTATATCGATATATGGACCGATACCAACACCCATCGCCATCGCACCAAAAAGAAGTGCTAACGTAAGTACTAAACCAACGACGGTTCCTAAATCCATGTTCATCTACCTTATGTGTCTATAATTTTTATATAGTTTAATTGTTTTTATGTTAAAAAATGGTTAAAAGAACCATTTTATAACGATTAAAACATTATTTAGTTAAAATATCGACTATTTATATAAACAATTTAGAGGAAAGTTATTTATGCATACTTCAATTGCAATCATGGCTGCTGGATTTGGCACAAGAATGAAATCAAAAAAACCAAAAGTTCTACACGAAATTAGTGGATTTCCTATGCTTTATCACATCATAAAAGAAGCCAAACTTATATCAGATGATATTCACGTAATACTTCACCATCAAGCTGACTTAGTACAAGAACAGATGAATGCCCATTTTGAAAACCTGACTTATGTTATGCAAGATCACAACAACTTTCCTGGAACTGGTGGGGCTATTATGTCAGTTAAACCAAAACATGAAAAAGTCTTAGTTCTTAACGGTGATATGCCTTTGCTTGAAGCAAATGATATGAAAGCCTTTTTCAAAGAAGATTCGCAAGTAGTTATGAGTAGTTTTTCTTGTATTGACCCAACTGGTTATGGAAGAGTTATTATGGATGCTTCTCATAAAGTTTCAAAAATAGTAGAACACAAAGATGCTTCAGAGGATGAGCTTAAAGTAAAAAATGTAAATGCAGGAGTTTATCTGTTTGATACCAACTTTTTACAAAACAATCTTCCAAAACTCTCAAACAACAACAGCCAAAAAGAGTATTACATCACAGATCTTGTAAGTATGGCAAATCAGCAAAACATAGAAGTAAAAGCAGTTGATATAGATGAAGAAGTTTTTATGGGTGTTAACTCAAAGTATCATCTAAGTATTGCAGAAGATATAATGCAAAGAAGAATTAAAAGACGTTTTATGGAAGCAGGAGTTACAATGCGCCTTCCTGAGACTATCTATATAGAGAGTGATGTAGAGATAGAAGGTGAGTCTATTTTAGAGAGTGGAGTTTCACTCTTAAATGGTGCAAAAATCATAAACTCCATAGTAAAAACCAACTCCGTTGTAGAAGATAGTATGCTTAAAAACTCTGAAATTGGACCTATGGCAAGAGTTAGACCAAAGTCAGTTTTGATAGATTCTAAAATAGGAAATTTTGTTGAGATTAAAAAATCAACTCTAAATGGAGTTAAAGCAGGACATCTTAGTTATTTAGGTGATAGTGAGATAGATACTGGCACAAATATAGGTTGTGGAACTATTACATGTAACTATGACGGAAAAGCAAAATATAAAACAATCATAGGCAAAAATGTTTTTGTAGGAAGTGATTCTCAGCTTGTTGCACCTGTAGTAATAGAAGATGATGTTATCATTGCTTCAGGAACAACTGTTACAAAAAATGTAAAAAAAGGCTCACTTGCAATTGCAAGACCTCCTTTGAAACTTCTTGAAGGTTTTTTCTATAAATTTTTTGGAAAAAATAATGCTTAAAAATAAAAATATACTTGTTGGAGTAACTGGAAGTATAGCTATATACAAAACTCTAGAAATCATACGCTTGTTTATAAAATCAGGAGCTAATGTAAGAGTTATTATGAGTGAAGAAGCAAAACGTTTTATCACACCTCTTACCTTTGAAGCTATCAGTCAAAATGAAGTACTGCATGAAAAAAGTGAGAGTTGGGCAAATGATTTAAACCACATCCACATCGGAAAATGGGCAGATATCTTTCTAATCGCACCAATAAGTGCGAACACTGTAAACAAACTTGCTAATGGTATTAGTGATAATCTACTAACACAAACTGTTCTTGCTTTTGATAAACCAGTCATCATAGCACCATCTGCCAATACAAATATGATACTAAACCCTATCACAAAACAGAGCATAAAAAAACTTGAAGAGTTTGGATTTATTACATGTGCACCACAAGACAAACTTCTGGCTTGCAATGACGTAGGAACAGGGGCATTGGCTGAGCCTCAAACTATATTTGACGTAACAGCTCGTGAACTTCTAAAAGATAAGTTTTGGAAGGATAAAAAAGTAGTCATAACTGGTGGTGGAAGTATTGAAAAGATAGATGATGTAAGATGTCTTACAAACTTCTCAAGTGGTAAACAAGCAGATGCTTTGGCATATGCATATTATATTGCTGGGGCTGATGTGACTCTTATCACTTCTAGACCACAAAACTCTTTACATGTAAAGACTCTACATGTAAACTCAACAGATGAATACATAGAAGCAATCAACAGTACAATAAGCAAAGGCTCATACCTGATAATGTGTGCTGCAATTAGTGATTTCGTTCCTAAACAAGCTAAAAATGGAAAACTGAAAAAAGAAGAAATAGGTAAAAAATGGACTCTTGAACTTGTTAAAAATGAAGATATTTTACTTAGTCTTGATAAAACAGATATAAAAACCATAGGTTTTAAGGCTGAGATGGATAAAACCACAGCACTAAATAGTGCGAAAAATATGCTAGTAAAAAAATCACTTGATGCAGTCTGCCTTAATATACTATCAGAGCAAAATAGTTTTGGTAGCTTAGAGAATGAAATAACATTTATAACAAAACAAAGTGATACGAAACTAAAACTTTCAACAAAAACTGAGATTGCAAAACAAATAGTGGAGTTATCAAAAACAATATGATGAACAACATCTCCAAACTCTCAAAAATAGATGCTCAAGCAAATAGTAAAAACCCTCTTAGGTTTAATGGTTCTTTGCCTATTACTATAGAAGTTTTAAAGTCTCTAGATTTTAATAGATACAAACTACTACTAGGAACAAGGGAATTCACAACAAAAAGCCAAAAAAAGCTAGAACGTGGAGCAAAATATTGGGGAAATTTTGGAGAAGGAAAAAATAGTATTATTACTATCTCAAATTTAGTTAAAAAACCAAGTTTTTTACAAAGTGAAGATGGGTTTTTAGATATAGAGTTAAGTGAATTTTTAAATCAGATTGCACAGGTTCCATCTCCAATAAGTACTTTTAAAGAGTGGATTATAGAAAATCTAGCAAAAGATGAAACAAAAAAATCTACTTTTGGACTTTTTAGCGAAATGCTTTTGGCTTTGAAAAATGATATTATACATCTTCCTTTAAAAAACAATGGAAAAACTACTCTGCTTCAAGTAAAACTTGGACCTGGTTATATGGAATTTTATTGTGCATATGAAAACTTGGGACCAATGAGAGGATATGTAAATAATGGAGTTTTTGACTTAGATGTATTTTTTAACCAAACACTATATTTTTTAAAAAAATCGAACATAGCAACAAATATAAGTATCAACAAACAATTAGAACCACTATATAATTCAGATAAGTTGATATTAGATTTAAAAGGATAAATTTGATAAATGATTTGAATCACCTAGCTATTATCATGGATGGTAATGGAAGATGGGCAGAACGTCAAAATAAAAAACGTTCAGCTGGACATGAAGAAGGTGCAAATAACGTACGTATCGTTACTGAATACTCTGCTAAAATTGGAGTTAAGTACCTAACACTTTATGCATTTAGCACTGAAAACTGGAAACGACCAAAAATAGAAGTAGATTTTCTAATGAAACTATTAACAAAATTTCTAAAAAAAGAACTCAAAACCCTATTAGAAAACAACATAAGATTTGATACAATAGGCGATATAAGTAAATTTTCAAATGCTTTACAAAAAGCTATTTTACATGTAAAAAAAGAGACAACACACTGTACTGGCATGACTCAGATTTTGGCTATTAACTATGGTTCTCGAAATGAGATAACAAGAGCCATAAATAAAGCTATTGATAAAGGTGCTGAAGTAAATGAAGAAGACATAAGCAGTTTACTTGATACCTCAAACTTTCCAGATGTAGACCTACTTATACGTACTGGTGGAGACCAAAGACTTTCAAACTTTTTACTTTGGCAAAGTGCTTATGCAGAACTGTTTTTTACAAGTACTCTTTGGCCTGATTTTAGTACAGGAGAGCTTGAAACTATACTCTCAAAATATAGAACAACATCTAGGAGATTTGGAGCATTATGATATTGTCAACTTTTAGTTTGATTACTCTTTTTAGTATTATAGGACTTTGTGTAGGTTCATTTTTAAATGTAGTCATTATTCGTGTTCCAAAGGGTGAAAGTATCTCTTTACCAGCATCGAATTGCCCTACATGTAAACACCCTTTAAAGTGGTATCATAATATTCCATTGTTTTCTTGGATATTTCTTAGAGGTAAATGTGCATTTTGCAAAGAGAAAATTTCTATACAATATCCTATTATTGAGATATTGACAACATTTATATTTGTTTTAACTTCATCTCTATCAAATTCTATTATTGAATCATTAATACTCTGTACTCTATTTAGTATGCTCTTGGCACTTAGTGTTATAGATTTAAAGTATAAAGCTGTTCCAGATTGCATTAGTATACCTGCTCTTTTTGTATCTCTTTTTGTTGCTGATTTTCTTGTATCATTAAATGATGCTCTATTATTAGCAGGTGGATTTGCATTACTTCGTATATTAGTGTCCTGGATTATTAAAAAAGAGGCAATGGGAGAAGCTGACATTATCATTGCAGGTATAATTGGAGCTGTATTAGGAGTGGAACTTGGTCTTGCTGCTATATATTTATCAGCTCTTATAGCACTACCTGTTTTTGTACTTGTTTCTAAAAAAGGATATGAATTACCTTTTATACCATTTTTAACACTTGGACTCTATATAACTTGGATTTTCTCATCACAAGTCACACAACTACTAAGGATGATTTATGGGTAGAGTTAATCACTACTTGCTAAAACATTTTAGCTCACTTTTTGCATCACTGTTTTTTACACTGTTTTTTATAACTTCAGTTGTATTTTTTATAAAAATTGCCAGTATAACGGCTGTTATTAAAATAAACTTTTATGAGTTAGGGCTTCTTTATATTTATCTCTTGCCTAGTATACTAATATATACTCTTCCTGTTACTTTTTTTATAGCTTTAAGTATATCTTTGTTTAATCTTTCAAAAGAGAATGAAACTATAGTTCTTTTTACATTGGGATATATGCCAAAAAAAATTGCTAGACTTTTTATAATAGTTTCATCCCTGCTTTCACTTCTTTTGGTAATAAATATCATAGTTCTTATTCCAACTGCAAAACAACTCAATGCGAACTTTTTAGATTATAAAAGAGCAGAAGCAAAGTTCAATATAAAAGCAACAGAGTTTGGACAAAAATTTTCTGATTGGTTAGTTTATATAGATAGCAGTGATGAAAAAGACAGCTATAGTGGTGTTGTGATGTATCAAGAAGAGACACCTAATAATACAGAAAAAATAATAGCTGCAAAAAGTGCAAATATAAATAATAACAACGGTATTTTAAAACTAAAACTTGATAATGGAAAAGCTTTTGAAATTTCATCTGAAAAAATAGAACAAGTTAACTTCAAAGAGATGTACTTAAAAACTGAACCAAAAGATAGGGTTAGTAAAGTACAAGATATCATATCTTACTGGAAAAAAGCACTTGAAAATGAAAAAAGAGCATATGATTTGGCTTTTTTCCTTCTTATTGCACTATTTCCAATTGCAACAGTTTTATTTGCAATAAGCATTGGTATTGTTACGTACAGATACGAGAGAAGTGGTATATATCTTTCTATGGTAGCTGTTATATTTGGTTATCTTGCTCCTGGAATACTATTAGTACAATTTGCAAATTTACCAGCTGTATTTATTGTCTTTTTTACTAGTATAGTTGCATCTTACTTGTACTATAGAAAAAAGATACTTTTGAGGTATTGATGAGAGTAAAGATAACACTTAGTTATGATGGTAGTAAATTTAATGGTTTTCAAATACAAAACAACAAGCAAAAAGTTGTAACAGTTGCTGGTGTTCTAACTAAAGCACTTAAAAATATAAATATAGATACAAACTTAATAGGTAGTGGAAGAACTGACACAGGAGTTCATGCAACAGCCCAAGTACTTCACTGTGAGCTACCAAAATTTTGGAGTGATTTAAATAGACTAAAAAAAGAGTTAAACCGTGTAATAACTCCAAGTATCTATATAAAAAATATAGAATCTGTAAGTGAAAATTTTCACGCGAGATTTAGTGCAAAAAAACGATTATATAGATATGTTTTATATAGTGGAGAATATCAACCTTTTTTATCTAATTATGCTTTACATGTAAAGAGTATCAATTCAATGAAGCTAAATTCAATATTGAAAAACTTTATTGGTATTCATGACTTTAAAGGCTTTAAAAAACTAGGAAGTGATACTAACTCAGATACAAGGGAAATTTTTAAAGCAGGAGCATATACACACAATAATATGACTATTATTTACTTTTTAGGTAATTCATTTTTAAGAAGTCAAGTAAGGATGATGTGTAGTTTCGCGCTTGCAGTCATGGAAGACAAGTTTACAGCTAAACAACTAAAAGAACAACTAAATAATGAAAAAAAATACTCTACAGGCGTTATACCATCAAACGGACTTTATTTAGCTAAAATCTACTATTAAATATAGGTTTTTCATCTTCAATAACAAAAATTGGTTCCATAAATGGAGCAAGTTTTAGTAAAAAATTCACCATTGAATACAAAGGCGAACCATAAAAAAACTTTAATTCAGGGTTTTTTACCCAGAGTTGATCTAAATAAAGATACTTCTTATATGAAGTGTCTCCTACATTATCTTTATTCATGTCAAACCCTTCATAATCATCCCAATAGTTTCCTGTTATCTCATTTTCATTAGTTCTGCCTTTATGGCTATCTGACATTATGTTGTCCATATTTCCTAAAAGTAAGTTTCTTTTTATAACATTATTCAAACTTATCCCTCTAAAATCAAGACCTCTTGTGCTATATACTATTTTATTATCAAAAATCCAGTTTTTAGTCTCTATTTTCATAGGAGAATTATCGATATATAGTGCTTGATTACATTGGGCTAAAGTATTTTGTTCTATCTTAGTATTAGAAGCTCCCATAAGCATGATACCCATACTAGTAGGTGCTCCATGATACCCTTTTATAATATTATTTTTTACTTCAACATCTAAGCTACCTTGAATTAAAACTCCGACGGCACTATCATGAATTTTATTATTTTTTATAATATTTTTTTTAGAATGATAAGTATAAATTGCATATCTACTATCTTCTATTTGGTTTTTTATGATGGTATTTTTATCTGAACGCATCATAACTAAATCACGAGATTTTTTAAGTATATTGTTTTTTATAAGATTATTATGGCTAAACCATAATCTAATACCATCTCCTCTTAACCCTACACTTTCACCATTAGAGGAAATTTTATTTTGTGTTATGCTTGAGTGCTGAACATTATCCATAAAAACACCAAAAAGAACTTTGTCAATAGTACAATTTTTAATATTTACATTTTTTGCATTTTTTATAAAAATAGCAGAATCAAGTTTTTCTAATCTGTTGCCACTTTTTATAATTTTCAAATTTTCTAGAGTTACATCAGAGCTGTTTATAGTTATAACATTATCTTTAGATTCTCCACTTATAACAGTACTTTTTTCTTGTCCTAAAATAGTAATAGGTTTATTTATAACAATATTACCACTATAAGTCCCTTCAGATAGTTTTATTGTAGATCCGGAAGGTGCATTATCGATAGTTTTTTGCAACATATTTGCATTTACATGTAAAAGAAAAAAACTCATTATAAAAAGCAATCTAGACATAAAAATCCTTATTTTGAAAAGTTGTTTTAACTATTATTTTATATTTACTCAATCAAATAAAATTACTATATAATATAAAGCTCCAAACAACGACACTCAAACTTATGCTTAAAAACACTATAGCACTTCCAACATCTTTAGCTCGTCCTGCCATTGGATGATGTTCTAATGTTACAAGATCTACAACTCTCTCTATTGCACTATTAATGGTTTCTGCTATCAAAACACTCATCATAGTTATAAACAGAAGTAGTTTTTCAACTAATGTTATATCTACTAAAATTATAAAAGGTATCAATAATATACAGATAATAAGTTCTATTTTGAAAGAACTTTCATGTACAATTATATCTTTAAGCCCTTTTAATGCATAAGTTGTATTTTTAATAAAATTATATTGTGGTTGATTTCTCACTTAAAAATATCCTTTTTTTCATCATAAACTTTTGTTTTAATTTCCATAAGACCAAGTATTGAATGAAATAAATTATCTTGAGAATAACTTTCATCTTTTTTAGCTCTTAATCCCTCAAAATCTACTCTTTTTCTCATTTGGCCTTTTCCAAACCAGACAAAAGATGCTATATGTTTTTGAACATCAGGAGCAATAAAATAAGGCATTCCATGAAGATATACTCCACCTTCTCCTAAAGACTCACCATGATCGCTCATATAAAAAAGAGCTGTTTCAAATTCATCTTGGTTATTCTTAAGTAAGTCTATTGTTTCGTTTAAAAAATAATCAGTATAAAGAACTGTATTATCATAAGCATTACTTATCTCTGCTTGTGTACAATTCTCCAATTGATTAGTTTCACATACCGGCGTAAACTTCTCAAATTCTTTTGGATAACGTTTATAATACGCTGGTCCATGATTTCCCATCTGATGCAGTACTATAAATATATCTTTATCTTTATTCTGTTGTTTATTATCTTCTATACGCTCTTGAAGACCAACAAGCATACTTGTATCTCTACATTCTCCATCACATTTTTTTCTTTTAAAATCTTCATAATCAATTCTTAAAGCAACTCCCTTAGAATCAGAATTGTTATCTCTCCATAAGAGGTCTACCTTACCTGTTTTATGTAAAATATCTAAAACATTTTCTGTAGAAATTCCTTTTTTATAGCTATACTCATCTCTGTCAAAGATTGAAAACATACAAGGTACACTATGAGCTGTACTTGTTCCGCATGAATACATATCAGTGAAACTAATAATATCATTGTTACTTAAGAGTGGATTTGTTTCCTTTTCATATCCATTTAATGACATCCTGTCACTTCTAACAGCTTCTCCAACTACCATAATAATAAGCTTTCTTTTTTCTCCTGTAGATACTCGCTTTGCATCATTGGCTATTGTTTTAAATACCATTTTTGTATCAAATGTTTTTGATATATATTTACCGATAGAATATATAAAATAAGTTGGATTTGTATAGTATCTTAAAGGTTTATGTTCTCTAAAAAATGAAGTATAAAACTTACTCAAGGAAAAAATAACAACTACTATAATAACTAAAACTGCTATGAAAAATTTAATTTTAGATAGCATTTCTCTTTTAAAACTTTTGTGCTCAACGTTCAGTTTATACACTATATAAGAGGGAATTAATCCTAGAAAAAACAGATACAAAAACATATTAGTTGTTATCAAATCAAATGCTTCTGATGTATCAGTTTGAATTGAATTTCGTATCATATCATGGTCTATAACTAAATTATACGTAATCATAAAATAGTTTAAGAATGCAGATGTTATAAGTGCTGTTATAATGATTGGCTTTAGTGTATATTTAGAGTTTACCAAAGAAAGAAGCAGAGTTATAACACTAGTTAAAACCACACCCAATGAAAACAAAAAAATACCATTTTGTAAATTAAGAGGGTAAACCTCTAACACATTTTTATAAAATGTTATATTGTTAAATACTACTAAAAATATAGATGTAACTAATATAACTTTTGAAGTTGATACTACTTTTTTCATTTTCTACCTAATAAATAATTGCA
This sequence comes from uncultured Sulfurospirillum sp., assembly GCA_965306065.1. Classification (GTDB taxonomy): domain Bacteria; phylum Campylobacterota; class Campylobacteria; order Campylobacterales; family Sulfurospirillaceae; genus Sulfurospirillum_A. Next base: position 15,115 of record CBDLTN010000016.1, read on the forward strand.
CTGTAATAACCGACAACTCTATCCATGTCACCTGTTATATCGCCACTTGTTCTATAATCTACACTCTTTACATGTAAAGCCAACTTTTTACTTACATTCATAAGAGAAACGACCCCATCCATACCGCATGCTTCACCTTGTCTTAACAAGTTTATATCTTGGTTTTGTATTCCTTTTATACAATTTTCATCTAGAGTATTTGCCTTTTTTTGAGTGTAGAAATGACTCAAATCAGTACTTATCAAAAGAAGAGTTTCTTTGGTGTTTAATACTTCTTCTATAATACCGTCTAAATCAACATTCTGTCCATAAACAAGTTCTACTAGAGTCGCGTCTGGAAAGTAGTGTTTTATAAAAGGGAACTGCACTTCTGTACTATGTTCTTTATGTTCTAGTGATAAAAAATCGAATTTTGAACTTAAAAAATTTAAAAATTTTTTATCAGACTCAATCTCTCCTAAAGGGGTTTCATAAGAATCGTACTCTTTCATACTAACACCCTCAAAAGCTACCCTATGACTTGGTCCTATAACCACTACTCTTTTGGGAGAATTTTTTACATTACGATATGCAAGATTTGCGCTAAAACCGCTATAAACATAACCAGCATGAGGAACTATTAATGCTTTTACTTTTTCGTTGTAAATAGCGTCTTCAAACTGATTTGAGACAATATCATTGAAATACTCAAATGAAGATAAAATTTCATCTGCTTTATCAGGATAGAAAGCACCTGACACACTCATCTTACGTTTCAATTATTTCTCCATATCAATAGCATTTTTAAGCCTTGTTATTCTCTTATATGAACTCTGTATTGTTTTTATATCTATATTCCCACTCTTTACAGCTTTTAGTATAATCTGGGTTACCTCTTTTATGACACTGGATTTTTGTGTAAAATAACTTGAATATACCAGTACATCAACACCTGCATTTATTGCTAAGATTACACTTTGTTCAAAACCATATATATCACTAATTGCTTTCATCTGCATATCATCACTAAAGACAACTCCACCAAAACCTAACTGTTCTCTTAAAAGTCCTTGTACCATCTTTTTTGATAAAGATGCAGGGTATATTTTATCAAATTTTACTAAATTAATATGCCCTACCATAACAGCATCTGCTTTTTCATATTTTATAAAATTATAATATGGTTTCAATTCTCTATATTGCCATGTATTACTAACATCAGTCAAACGTTTATGTGAATCATGCATAGCACTACCGTGTCCGGGAAAATGCTTTAAAACACTTATAATACCTGCATCTTTTTGCGCTCTTAAAAACTCTGAACTATACGCTATAACTATCTCTTCTTGCTCTGAATAACTTCTTAAACTTGCACCAATTGCTGGTGAATTTGGATTAATATTTAAATCAACTACAGGGGCAAAATTTATATTAAAATTATACTCTTTTAACTCATCTGCCATATTTTTATATATATCGTAACTTTGTAAAAGTGTTTTATTTTTAGAAATTTCAAATGCCGATGGATACAATTTAAAACCATTTTTTTCATTTAATCTTTGAACTTTCCCACCCTCTTGGTCTATTGCTATTAAAAGTGGATGTTTTGTTTTAATTGATGAGAAAAATGAAGTTAGTTTTTTAAGCTTTTTTGGACTTTCTATATTTTTTGAAAATAAAATGACACCACCAACTTTAGCCTTCTTTATATCAGATTCTAACTGTTTGACCCATTTGTCATCTGGTTTATTACCTCCAACTCCCACCATGATCATTTGACCAACCATCTCTTCTAAAGATGCCTCTTTAGAAAATGAGAATGAAATAATAAGAGAAAAAATTAAAAATATTTTAATCATAATAATAAATCTTTAAGACTTAATTTTGGAGACTTACCATTTAATACTAAAGAAACTTCATTTACAATAGGAGTATATATATCATGCTTTTTTGATAATTCCAAAATTGCATCAGTAGTAAAAACACCCTCAGCAACTTCTCCAAGTTCATCTAAAATCTGATTTAAACTCTTATCATTTGCTAAAGAAAATCCAACTCTATAGTTACGTGAGAGTTGACTTGAAGCAGTTAAAAATAGATCCCCTGCCCCACTTAGACCTAAAAATGTTTCATCTTGGGCACCGAAAAATTTTCCAAAACGTCTCATTTCAACCAAACCACGTGAGATAAGACTTGCCCTTGCATTATTGCCAAGTTTTAATCCATCACAAATACCACTTGCAATTGCAAGTACATTTTTATAAGCTCCACAAATCTCAGCACCTATAACATCATTAGACGTATATGTTTTTATAAAACTCGGAAAAAACGATGCAAACTTATCTGCTAAATTTTTATTTGTTGCATTTACTACAACACATGTTGGTAGAGATTTTTGCACCTCTGCTGCAAAAGATGGTCCCGAGAGAAAAGATAAATTTTCCTCTGGCACAAACTCTTTATAAATATCATTTAAAAAAGCCCCTGTACCTTTTTCAATTCCTTTAGCAGCTACTAAAATTTTTTGATTTTTAAAAACAAAATTTTCTTTTAACCAGGTTCTTACTATCTGAGCAGGAAGTGCTATAACTAAATATTCACACTCTAAAGCCTCTTTTATAGAAACAAAATTTTTAATCTCTTTTTTTGTTCTAGAAGTTATCTTACATGTAAAGTTTTTACTTATTGCAAAGTGTATTGCCTGACCCCATTTTCCTGCACCTATTACTGCTATACTCATCTTTTATCCAATTTTTTTTATTTTAGCATTCACGATTTAATCTGATAAATATTATCTTTTTAAAGCACTAACGTTTATTATGATAATCTTTGTTTTAATAATTCATTTACTTTAGCAGGATTTGCTGTACCTTTACTTGCTTTCATAGTTTGCCCTACAAAGAAACCTAAAAGTTTATCTTTTCCTGCTTTATACTGTTCTACTTTATCACCATTCGCAGCTATGATAGTATCAATTATCTCTAAAATCGCACCATCGTCACTTAATTGTTTTAATCCTAGTTTTTCTATTACTTCATCAACACTACTATCATTTTCCATCAAATAATCAAGAACCTCTTTAGCAGCTTTTCCACTTATAGTTGCATCTTCAATACGTTTAACAAGAGAGCCAAGCTTTTGAGCATCTACAGGAGATGTTACAACTGTAACTCCTCCACTTAAACGTCCTAGAAGCTCAACAGTAAGCCAAGTTACACTCATTTTAGCTCCTGCTCCCTCTTTTATCATATTTTCAAAAAAGTGAGCCATCTCAACAGAACCAGTTATAACTGAAGCATCATACTCTTTGATTCCATAATCTTGAACAAATCTTTTTTTCTTCTCATCAGGAAGTTCTGGTATCTTTACAAACTCTTCCATCATATTATCAGGAATAATAACAGGAAGTAAATCAGGATCTGGGAAGTAACGATACTCAGCACTATCCTCTTTACCTCTCATACTTCTTGTTTCATCTTTTTCTACATTATAAAGACGAGTCTCTTGTACAACTTCTTCGTCATATACTCCATCTTCCCAAGCATCTACCTGTCTTGTAACTTCATACTCAATCGCTTTTTGAATAAACTTAAATGAGTTTAGATTTTTAATTTCTGCTCTTGTATAAAGTTTTTCATCTCCTACTGGACGTATAGAGATATTTACATCACATCTAAAACTACCTTCTTGCATGTTTGCATCACTGATATCAAGATAACGAAGAATTGCATGAAGTTTTTTAAGATACCTTATAGCTTCATCTGCACTTCTCATATCAGGCTCACTTACTATCTCAAGCAAAGGAGTACCAGCACGGTTTAAGTCTACATGGCTCTCTGCACCATGATGAGTATTTTTACCAGCATCCTCTTCTAAATGAGCTCGAGTTACACCTATACGCTTTGTACTACCATCATCAAAATCTATGATTATCTCTCCGCCCTCAACAATAGGAATTTCAAACTGACTTATCTGGTAACCTTTAGGAAGATCTGGATAGAAGTAGTTTTTTCTATTAAATATTGATTTTTTATGTACTGTTGCATTTATAGCAGTTCCAAGTGCAATTGATTTTTTAACTGTTTCAACATTTAGTACAGGAAGAGCTCCTGGAAGTCCTAAGCATACTGGGCATACATTTGTATTTGGAACATCTCCAAAGCTTGTTGGACAAGAACAGAATATCTTTGTTTTAGTATTTAGTTGTGCATGTACTTCTAGACCAATAACCACTTCAAATCTCATATTAATTTACCTTATTTTATAAAATATCGAATTGAGGCAAATCCATATACACCTGCATGTTTACAAGCCTGAATTTGCTCATCTTCTACAATTCCGCCAAGAGCGAAACAATCTATATCTATTTTACCATTTATTTCTTTTAACTTCTCTAAACCCTTTGGTTTACCCTTGTTCGGAGTGAAGTAAATTGGGCTGAAAGTTATAAAATCAGCACCAGATTTTTCTGCATTTTTCGCTTCTTCTAAAGTATGTGTAGAGACAACTACACATAAGCCCATTTTTTTTGCTTTTTCTATATTTTTAGCATCTGATGAAGGTAGATGAACTCCATAAAAGTCCAATTTATGAGCAAGTTTATAGTCAGTATGTAAAATAATTTTAGGATGATCTATCTGTTTTTTAATCTCTAACACTATATCTTGATAATTATCTGATATTTTATCTCGTATACAGATAAAATCTGGGGATGTATTATCAATTACATGTAAAAGTTTTATTGAAAATATTTGTGGGTCTGAAGTATAAAACGAAGGGTCAGTTATCAGATACTTTTTCATCTACTAGCTTTTCTAACAATTTAGTCTGTTTTTTCATCTCTTCAAGCTTTTCACTCTGTTGATGAGCTATTTCAAAAACGATAACAAAAAATAGACCAGCTAAAGAACCTATAAAAGCCCCTATAAGTCCACTAAACAATCCAAAAGGATAAAGAATAGAAAAGAAGGTTGTAGCACCTACGACTACAAGGGCCCAAGAGGCACCTTGAAGTAAACTTATTAGTCGTTCGTAAGCACTACGTTTTTTTAACATAGCAAGATATTAATGGTCGCTTATCTGAACTGCACTTGCAAGATAAACGTAAGTTAAAATCATAAATATAAACGCTTGTAAAAACGCCATAAATGTTAAAAGTCCAAAAGGTATCATTGGTGCTACCCAAGGAGCTAGCATCAAAATAACCATCAAGAACATATCATCACCTTTAATGTTACCAAAAAGACGAAATGATAAAGATACTATTCTAGATAGATGAGAAACAATCTCTATTGGGAACATTAATGGAGCTAAAATCTTCATAGGACCCATAAAGTGACCAAAATATTTTATAAAACCATTTACTCTGATTCCTTCATAGTTATAATATACAAAAACTACTAGTGCTAAAACTAAAGTCATATTTACATTACTTGTAGGAGATTCAAATCCTGGAATAATACCAATCAAGTTTCCTATTAAAACTATCAATCCTATAGTTGCAACTAAAGGTAGATACTTTCTTGCCAATTCTTCCCCGATTACATCTTTACCCATAGAGATAACACCCTCTAAGTAAGCTTCCATGACATTTTGTAAGCCACTTGGGACTAACTGCATAGAAGAAGTAGCCATTTTCGCAATAGCTAAAACAATAACACCTACCAATACAATATGAGCTCCAATTATAAAGCCATGAGAATGATTGATAAGTCCTAAAAATGTAAATATTTCACCCATTACATTTATCCTTCACGTTAAGAAATTTTCGAGATTATACCTTCATTGGCATTAATCCTTGGTTAATTAGCCTTTACTTACATAATCTTTTATTTTTAAAGTTCAGTTTCTAAAATATTTTTTATAACTTCTTTTCTTGTCCTAAACGATATAGAGCAAAATCAAATTTTACTGGGTCTTTATCATCAATCATTTTAAAAGAATCCGTCAATTCTAGAACTGCTTTAAAATCATAGCTTTTTCTTTTTATAAGCCCAAGTTTTTTTCCCACTTTAAATGTATGAGTATCAAGAGGTACTAATAAATCTTGTTTGCTAACACTATTCCAAATGCCCATATCTAAACTATCTGAACGAACCATCCATCTAAGATACATATGCCATCTTTTATAAGGTGAGTTAGACTTGTTTGTAGGTATCTTGCCTATCAAAAATTCATATCCACGTGATCTGTAAGGATTAAGATCGTATATGTAAGAGATAATAGAAGCTAAACCTTCCATAACATCATTATTATGCATATATCCTTCATAGAACTTTTTTTCTATAGATGTTGAAGATTTAAGTAATCTCATAGTTTTAAAAAATTCTTTTACATCTTGATTAGATTGAAATCTATAATATAAATTATCTTCAATAATTTCATCATTATCTAAAAGTTTAAAATCTAAATTCTTTAAAAACTTAACTATTAGTTTAGCATTACCATATGCAAACAACGCACATATGAGTGATATATATTCATCATTATATTTTTTTGCAATCATAAGAGGATCTGGTCTATCCTCACTGAGTTCTTCTTTTGTATCTCTTAAATTTGCTTCTTTTTTTAAAAGGTTATAAACACTATCTTGCATGTTGTTCTTTTGAATCTGTTTTACTTTGCAGATAATCAGAAATATTTATCAAAGAATAAGTTACAATAAAAATCATAAGACCAGGAAAAAAACTAAGCCACCAGGCTATATCAATTACTTCTTTTCCTTCACTTAAAATCGTTCCCCAACTTATCTGAGGTGGATTTATACCAATCCCTAAAAAACTAAGACCACTTTCTGCTAAGATTGCTCCACTTATACCAAAAGTAAAACTGATAAAAAAGATGGGTGCAAGTATTGGTGCAAAATATTTGAGTATAATTTTGAGAGAATTTACATTTGATATTTTCAATATTTTTATAAAAGGGGCATTTGATATAGAAAAACTTTCACTCCTTATCATCCTTGCCATTCCCATCCAACCTGTGATTGAAATAACAACAATAATAACCCATACAGAAGCATTAACATAACTAATTAGTGCTAAGAGTAAGAAAAAAGTGGGAAAAGTTAAAAACAGATCAATCAAAACAATTATTGTTTTATCAGTTTTTCCTTGAAAAAAACCAGCACTAACTCCTATTATAAGCCCAGCTAAACTGGTTACAACTGCACTAATCAATCCTATCATTAAAGATATTTTACCACCTTCCATAATCCTTGCTAACAGATCTCTGCCAAGCCTATCTGTTCCTAAAGGATTTTCAAAAGAAGGCGGTAAAAGTATTGCTTCAGGATTTAATTCATACGCCAAGCCAGAATATATATTTAGACCAAAAAAACATAAAAAAAGTACACTTACAATAGCAACCATACTAAAAAAAGGAAACTTCACTATCTCTTTAATCCTAAAAGAGTATCTAGCATCTGGTCAATTGTAGTTATGACTTTTGCATTAGCTCCATATGAAGCTTGAAATTTCATCAAGTCTGTTAACTCTTCATCAACATTTACACCACTTATTGATTGAAATTCTGAGTTAATTGTATTAAAAAGAGCTGTACTTGTCTCAAAGTTTCTATTTGCACTCTCACCATCAGTTGAAATTGAAGTTGTAATAAAGCGATAAAACCCTTCTATACTCTCATTTACTTCTGAATTTCCAGATCTATGAAAATCAAATTTTTCATATTGCATTTGAACCATATCATTGGCTACATCATTATTTCCATCAATTGGAGCACTATATGCATTCATTTTTGCAGGATCTTCTTTATACTTTAAAACAACATCCATATTTGAAGCATTATCACCTTCTAAAAAAGGACTCAAACCTGTAGCTCCTGCAAAGTTTGTTCCATTATCTTCAATAGCTATTGTATATCCAGACAGACTGTCTTTAGGATCAAAAGTTAGAACTCCACCATCTTGAATTGAATCATAACTATATATAGCTGTAAAATAATCATCCACATCATTTAAAGAGTTATTATCACCGTTATCATCGGTACTTGCATTAAATTGATCAACTACACTTGTACTAATTGTACTATCATTCATAGTTGTAAGAACATTTATATCTATCTCTTTTCTAGCAACTTCATTACCTTGTTTATCATAAACAATAACATCAAAAGTTCCTTTATTTAGACTTTCGCTATGATTTATTAATGTTGCACTATCAGTTAAACCTTGATTCATAAATGATGACATACTATCTTGCGCACTTCTTGCATATAAATTATTTGTCTGTTCTACAAAAGTTTTTGCAAAACTATCTAAGTCATCAACATAACCTTGTAAAGTACCATCTGATGGGAATCCACTATTTGTAGCTGGATCTATATCTCTTCCTCTAAGATCAAGCATAGCTCCAACTTTTCCACCTGTTAATTTACCTGTTATCTCTATCGTTGATCCGTCTTGTGATTTAGAATATACAGAATAATAACTACTTGCATTTCCAGAATTACTTATTTCCAAGGGATGAAAAGTAAAACCATCTACAAATGAGTGTCCAGCTATATTCATATGATATCCACTACCTTGATCTGTTAAGTTCGCATCTATATGGTTTTCAGCTTTCATATCGCCTTTAAAAACAGATACATTCACTAAATTAGATAATGTCAATTCTAAATGATCTCTTTGATCTCTAAGGTCATTCGCTCTATTTGGTTCTATTACTTCTACTCTACTTATAGCTTTATTTAATTCAGTTAACTGTTCACCTATTCGGTTTATTTCATCAACATTTATCTTTAATTGGTCATTAATTGAATCTTGAAGAGATCTTACATGATTTCTTGAATCCATAAGATTTTTTGATAAAGTAACAGAATTTTGAACCAATGCTATTTTTTGTGATGCATCATCTGGGTTTGATGCTAAATCATTCCATGCAGCAAAATAATTTTCAATATCTGCACCAAGACCAGCACCTTCCAAGTCTGGAAAGTATTTTGCTATTTCCTCTAATGATTTTTTACTAAATGTATCGTATGATAGTGAATTTGAACTATCTTTTAAGCGAGTATAAACAAACTCGTCATGAATTCTAACAATAGTTGTTACATTTACACCAGTACCAATATCACCAGGGATTGTATGAAATGGCTCATTAGCTTGCATAACCACACGTTGTCTTGTATAGTATTCATTATTAGCATTAGATATGTTATGTCCAGTTGTTGCTATTGCTAGTTCTGATGCTTTAAGCCCAGAAGTTCCAGTCCCTAGTGTACTAAAAAGGCTCATAACTAAGCCCTTACCTTTAGTAGAGATGCTGGTTTATGATTTAATTTTTGATAACCATCTAAATCTCTTGGAAAAACACTGTCTAAAAGTGAATTATAAAACTCACTTACTGTTACTACAAACCTAGCATACTCTTTATTTTTCTGCTTAAGTGCAAAAAGTTTTTCCTTCATCTCTTCTAACATATTTCGTTGTGAATCATCTAAAATCTCTTCGAGAGGTTTGCCATCACTTTGTTGTACTAATTTAATAAGCTCATTATCGAGCATTGACTTTTTATTTTCAAAAGATTTAACCAAATCATTTTTTATTTTTGTTCTGTTAAAAATATTTTCATGTTTTGCTTCTTTTATATCTAGAATATCTTTACTTGTTAATTCTATTAGATTGTCTATATCTTCAATTGAAGTCTTAAGATAGTGTGATAACATAATTTGTCCCTTGTTCTAGGACTAAATCAGATCTTTGGCTACCGCCTCTGCAGTTTTTTGGGTGTCTACTTTGTAATCACCATTTTGAATCTGCTCTTTTAAAGATTCGACTTTGTCCATCTCTTTTGCTTTACTAACAGATGAAGACTCTTTTTTATTTTTTGAGTTCACTTGTTGCAAATAGGCGGCTGTACCAGCCTGCACATTTGAAATCATTTTTGACCTTTCTAAATATAAACTTATACTCTTATAT
>CBDLTN010000017.1:0-24956 GCA_965306065.1 uncultured Sulfurospirillum sp.
ATGTTTCTGCTATTTACTATAAAGATAGGTTTATTATAAAATGTCAATTTCCATTGACAAATATTTTAACAGAAGTTACAAAATCAGAACTAAATACATTAAGAATTTATCTAATAGAGTTATTTGAAGAGATAGATAATTATTATTATCATAATGACTTGGTTATATTTGATAATGAAAAACTTAATAAAATTATCTCTTTTTTTCCAAATGCAAAACTAGATACAGTAAAAGAGATTGTTAAATATAAACTTTTTAAAATATTCATGCTACAAGAGAGTGATAAAGTTTTTTTTATAAGAAACCAAATTGCTATACGTATAAATAGTCGTAAAAACAATATTGCTCCATCGGAAAAGAGATACTGCGGAATTCCCATTGAAGAGTTAAAAAGATTAGAATCTTTATATGTAGATGAAAAGTTCCAAACAAAACTATTAATAGAATTAAAGAAAGAATTGAAAAGTGAATTAAATTTTTCCAAAATATCAAATAAGAAATTTTGTTCAATTTATATAAAAGAGTTTCAAAAAATAACTGCAAATACATTGATAAAAGCCAAAAAAGATATAGACTGTATACTTTTTGAGGGTTTTGTAAATTATATTCTCAGAAGTAACTTTGATTTTCTTTTAGAACAAATAGCAAAACATATTCTACTACTTGTAAAAAGTAGAGCTCCTAATATAGAAAACTACATTAGATTTTACAATGGAGAAACTATTATTAATAGCGGATTTGAAAAACATATGAAACCTTCTATTATCGATGAAGAAGGAGAAAAATGGACATATGGCAATATTCATTCACTTTGTCTTGGTTGTGAAAAGCAAGAGATAAAAATCAATAAATTGAAAAATCAAGAGAAAGAAATATTAAATAAGATATCTAATATTCAAAAACTAATACCTAGATTGAAAAACGAAATAAATATCATTGAAAATAATATGGCAGGGCTTGATCAAAGAATAAAAAAAGCAGCTTTTATAACCTTTGAGCATAAAAATAAACGCTCATATAGCAAATATTACAAAAAAGAAGAATTACTAATAACTCAAAGGAATAAATTAAAAAAAGAATTACGTTCTCTTCTTTCAAACTTATCAAATAAAAGTAGCAATATAAACAGTTGGCAAAATATTTTAAAGGTATTAAAAATCAAGATAGAAGATGAGACTATTATATTTTCTAAAATGTCAGAAAAATCTACCTTAATAATTGTAGCTTTAGCAAAAGTTTTAAATAAAAAGAAAGTAGTTATCAAAGAGAAAGGTGTCTCTCAAAATTAACTATTAATACTCTCTTTGATAACTCTTGCTAAATTTGATATTTTTTTAATTTTTTCATTATTGTTTAAAGTATTATCAAGAAGTATTTTTACAAAAGCACTACCAACAATAACACCATCAACACCTTTGACTTTATCTTTTGCCGTCTTCTCATCGACTCCAAAACCTATATACACTGGTGTTGCACTTGCTTTTCTTATATTTATGATAGTATCACTTAAATCTTCACTTATTCCGCTACCTGTAATACCAGCATACGCTACAAGATAGATAAATTTTCTACTGTGTTGAACTACTTGTTTAATTCTCTCATGAGAATCTGTAGGAGCTACAAAAGAGATTAATGAAATATCTTTTTTCTCTAACTCTTTTGTATATATGGAAGATTCCTCATGAGGAAGGTCTGGTATGATAAATCCACTTACTCCATATTCATTTGCACGATCAGCAAAAAAATCCATACCTCTATGATAAAAAGGATTAAAGTAACCCATCCATAAAGTATCTATCTCCTTACTTATCTCTTTAGATATATCAAAAAGTTGTTCTACTTTAAAACCATTTTGCAATGCCATAAGATTGGCTTGTTCTATTATTGGACCATCTGCAACTGGATCGGAGAAAGGGATACCAAGTTCAAGTGAATCAACACCAGCTTCTTTTAAAGACAGTGATAAATCGACTGTAAAACTATTATCTGGAAATCCAGCAGTTATATATGCTACTAATTTTTTCAATGTAATTTATACCTTATTTGAAATATCTTGCCGTATTGTTGTGTTCGCTATCTCACACAGAACAATCGTATTGCGAGAATAAAAAAACCAAGAAATTGGTTTTTTCTTAACTTCCCTCATGTTTTTGTAAATGTATAGGAACTTTTATGATTAAAGGTTCAAGCATACCAAAATACTCATCATCGTCTTCTATATTGATTCTATATCTATCAAACTGGTCACTTACCATAAGTAACCAATCTATAAACTCATCAGTTGCCGGACCTTCTAAAATCCTAGCTTCTTCTGCTACATCTTCACAAAGACTTGCTAGTTTTATGATTGGTTCAAGTTTTAAAAAACCAGCCGCTGATTTCATATTGTGAAAAATTCTAAAAAGCTCACCAATGTTGTTTTCATAATGCTCTTTTTTTTCTAAACTTATAATCAGTGGTTCCATAGTTTCACACATTATCGCATAATGTGAAATAAAATCTTCAACAATTTCTAAATCAAAATCAACTTCTAATTGTGAAAATAGACCCATAAACTTCCTTTAATTATAATCATACCATCTTTTAGATAAAATTTAATTTTAATAAAAAATATTCAAACAAAAAAATTCCCAGCAAAGGAACACACTTATTAATGGAAAGAGTAGTAGAAATCGATAAAGTATCTTTTGAAAATGATTATGAAACTTCTTTACGTCCTAACACATGGGAAGATTACATAGGCCAAGAAAAAATCAAAAAAAATCTTCAAGTTTTTATCAAAGCTTCAAAAAAACGTGAAGAGGCACTTGATCATGTTTTGTTTTTTGGACCTCCAGGACTTGGTAAAACCACTTTAGCCTATATTATTGCAAATGATATGGAAGCCAATGTTAAAATGACAGCAGCACCCATGATAGAAAAAAGTGGTGATTTAGCTGCAATTTTAACAAACCTTGAAGAGGGTGATGTACTTTTTATTGATGAGATTCACAGACTCTCTCCAGCGATAGAAGAGATCCTCTACCCTGCAATGGAAGATTTTAGACTTGATATTATCATAGGAAGTGGACCTGCTGCACAAACTATAAAAATAGATTTACCTCGTTTTACTCTTATAGGAGCTACAACAAGAGCCGGTATGATAAGCTCACCTCTTAGAGATAGATTTGGAATGCATTTTAGGCTACAATTTTATAACCAAGATGAACTTGGACAGATTATTACAAAAGCATCAAAAAAACTAGAAAAAGATTGCAATAAAGAAGCGTCACTAGAAATTGCAAAACGTTGTCGTGGTACTCCTAGAATTGCTCTAAGGCTTTTAAAACGTATCAGAGACTATGCAGATGTAGAAGATGAAACTACTATTGTACTACAAAGGGCACAATATGGTTTGGATGAACTAGGTGTCAATGATTTAGGATTTGATGAGCTTGACCTTCGTTTTTTAGAGGTTTTAATAAGTGCAAAAGGAAGACCTATGGGTCTTAGTACTATTGCAGCAGCTCTAAGTGAAGATGAAGGAACAGTTGAAGATGTGATAGAGCCCTACTTAATCGCAAAAGGCTATATTGAAAGAACAGCTAGAGGTCGCATAGCTACACCAAAATCATACGAAGTTTTTAGACTTACACACCCAAATTCTAATATGGGCTTATTTGACAATGATTGATTTTATTCTTGCAAAAGATAAAGCTTTAGTACGAGGATTTATACCTAGACTTTATTCAGATAAAAGGAGATATTAAATATGAACAATAGTAAAATATTTTTTGGAGCAATATTTTTAATAGTACTATATTGGATACTTAGACTTTATGAGCCATTTTTACTTACTTTTGCTATTGCTTCACTATTATCTATTGCAACATATAGTATTAATCTAAAACTTTTTCGGATAACAAAAAGCAGACTCATTGCAGCTTTTTTATCCACACTGCTATTATCAGTTTTATTTTTTGCACCCATTATTTATATTATCACTTCAATAGGAACAACAGTCAATAACTTTGACCCAGCTATCATAGAAAAAACAGTGGCATATATTTCATCTTTAAATTTTAAATTACCACATACTCTCTCTTTTTTAAATCCAAAAATTGATGAGTTTTTACAAAATTTCGATTTGGCAAACTTAACGAAAAATACCCTTTCTTACGCAGCTTTTATAGGAAAAAATAGTGCTGGCTTCTTAAAAGACATGTTTCTAATAATAGTCTTTTTCTTCTTTGCAAATCTATATGGAAAAGAGTTAGTTCAATATGCAAAGAACTTAACTCCTTTAGAAAATAAAGAGATAGACCTGGTGTTTGGAGAAGTAGCAAATGTTATGAGTGTACTGTTTTACTCTATATTAGTTACAGCTATATTTGAAGGTGCCTTATTTGCAATAATAGGTATAGTCTTTGGATATGATGGCTTACTTTTAGGTATTTTATATGGTTTTGCTTCACTTATCCCTGTTATTGGTGGAGCATTAATGTGGATTCCAATTTGTGCTTATGAGTTGGCTCGGGGTAATGTTGTAGAAGCTATTATTATAGCATCTTACTCTATCGTTGTTATCTCTATAATAGCAGATACCTTTATAAAACCACTCATCATAAAGTATATAAATACACTAGCAAAAATTCCTACAAAAATAAACGAGCTGCTTATATTTTTCGCTATCATAGCAGGACTAAGCACTTTTGGTTTTTGGGGTATGATTCTTGGACCTGCAATCACAGCTCTATTCATATCTATACTAAAGTTGTATGAACTTTTAAAAAGCCGTAACTACATGTAAAGCTATTTGAAGTTACAGCTACTTATAATATTGTATTGCGAATATGAATTTTTTTTGGGGAAGGTTACATTCCACATAAATGAAAATAAGTTTTAAGTTTTTTTATAAATCATACAAAAGCTTAAAATGTATGACGTTAATTTCAATATAAATCCTTACATGTAAAGAATATTTTAGTTAAAAGTAAATACCTGACCCTGTTAATTTAAAGGTAATAGCTTGACCCTGTTAATGTCTACCATAATTCAAACATCTCTGCAAAAGCAGAAGCCGACATATTGTTAATATAATCTTTTTGTGCTTGAGTTAATCCCCAAAAATGCATTGTGTAAGGTGTAGTTATATATCGTATAGAAATGTCTGTAAATCCAATACCAACTCTAACAGGGATTGTTTCTACTTTAGGAACTATATTTAAATCCCACAAGTCATCAAATCCTCTGTCATATAATTGTCCTTTGCTTGGCAAAAGTGCGTTATTTAATTCTGCAGTTTTTATTGTGTGTTGTTTTACAAATTCAGCCAACCCATCAAACTGTAAAATGGAACTTCCACTTGTACCAGTATTGCTTAACACAGTAATTTTATCAGAAACATCAACTAATTCATAAGAAAGAGAAGCGACATTTTGCCTTGCAAGTTGCATTATTGCATGTTTGTAAGAACCCAAAACTGTTTTTGGATTAGGAGTATCATAAAATGTTTGACCATTAGTATGATTAATGGTAACAGCTAGTGTTCCTATTGGTGATAAAGTCAATTGTCCCTTTTTTTGTTTACTAAAAGAAAAAGTATGTATAATTTCATTCGTTCCGGATAATTGCAGCCACTCTCTCGCCTCTTGACCACTCCAAGAACTTTCAATACTCTCACCCCCACAACTAGCCAACACCCACTCACCACTATCAAGTTTATAAAGTGAACCTTCTAAGTTAAAAGGATAAACACCTTCTTGAGTTTCATTGGTATCTTTGTTTTTTACTGTTACTCTCCACTCTTTTGTATTTATGTTTTGATGTGAGAGTATTTCAAATGTTGATGGGTCTTGGCAGATAGAACAAGCATCTATAGTTTCAATTGTATTATCTGTTTTGTCCTTTAATTCAAAGCATATATTTTCATCCAAAGGCTCATATATACTTTCACCACCATAACTAGCTTTTACATAACCATGCCCTATTACACTATAGAGTTTTCCATCTTCTTTAAATGGATAAATTAAAGAGCCCCCCAATAAATAATCAAGTGATGTATCATACTCATGTTCAACTTCTCTTAGTTTATTTTCACACCCTGATACAGTGCATTGTGTTGGTTCTTTAAATTTCCATTGAGATTTAGCTGTTTTATGATTGTCTATAGCACTTGTTAAAAAACTATAAACTTTGTCTCTTGTTAAATCTGTTGACATGTAGTAGCTAAATGCATGATATTCTTCATAGTTACTATCTTGCGCAATCCAATCAGCATCACTACAATATGGAGTTTCTCCAGCAAGAGCTTCTGTTCCTAAACACGGTGATGTAGTTGTATTATCCACAGGAACATTAGGACCTGCATACCAAGTATAATATCGCATAGGATTAGTTTGTATTGTACCAGCCCCATTTAAAACTACTATAGGGTCATTATCATAAGTTAAATAACTACTATTTTTTATTTTTTTATCCGAGGGTGATGCCAAACCTATAGTTACAAAATAATTTTGCATCCATCTATCTTTATCTGTATCAAATGTCTTATATGCTTTATTTGTAAAAAAGTTTCCTTGAGAGTGAGCTATAACTATAACCTTGTGTCCGTTATATACACTTTGTCTATATGCTTTTACTTGAGTAGTGATATCTTCAAATTCTAACTGTTTTGCAACTGCTTCTGTTATTTTTAAAGCTCCTCCACCAATACCAGTAGCATAAGAGATAGCTGTTTTGAATGCACTCCACCCAAACTCCGCACCAGGATTTTCATCTGTATATTGTAACCATGCTTCAAAGAAGTCACTTACAACTCCTCTTCCTGTGTTGAATGCTAGGTCGTATTTGCCTACAAAGTTTTTATATATTTCTGAATTGACTTTTTTATATTTTTTTATTTCGACTTCACCTTGTTTCTTGGATATTTTACGTTCAATCGCTCCAACTCCATTTGCAAAGTAAATATCACTTTTATATTCATTGATTGCTTCTGCAAACAAATTAGAAGTAATTAAAAATAAAAATATTATTATAAGCTTTTTCATTTACCAAGCTCCAACATCTCTTCTACATTAAAATCACAATTTTCTTCTTTTAAATCTTTATCATGTATAGGAATGGAATAGCTTCCACCACTTGAAGCTTCATTAAATTCTATGTATGCTCTTATTCTCTCTTTAGTATTCATATATGAGTTACTTAAAAATTCAATACCCTCAATTCCTGGCATTTCTATACTTTTAAAATCTTCAATATATCCAGCGCATGAACTTTCATTCCATTCATCGTCTTGAGTTTCTTGAGATTTTGCAGCAGCAACTGGATTATCCAATATTTTTGGATATGACTTTGCACTCTGCATCATAAAAGCCTGAATAACAGGTTTTTTATATTTAAAGTAAATCTTCCTCTCTACATCATCTCTAACCCCATTGCCATTTGAGTCTATTCCAAGAAGTGTAGAGTTGTTTAAAGTTTCATCTGGCTGGGGAGGAAGTTTATAACCATTTATCTCTTTATATACTGTTATGCTTATTGTATTTGAAGTAGTGTTATCTACTTTTGCTTGTAAGGTTGTTGTTCCTTCTTTTAAAGCTTCTAGTTTATTGTTGTTTATAGTTATTATTGAGTTATCTTGTATAGTCCATTGTATGTTTTCAGTTATATCTTTTATAGTTCCATCTGTGTAAGTTGCTTTAAGAGTTAGATTTGCTTGGGTATTTTCTTTTAACTCTATAAGTGAAGTTTCTAGGTTTAGTGTTTCTATAGTAGCTATATTGTCATTTACACTAAAAGAGTACTTTATACTTTGTGTTTTAATGTCATTGTTTCCAAAGAAGAGATTATATAGTTTACATTCTCTTACATCACTATAGAAAAAAGAACATATTTTATATATAATTTTTTGGAACCAAGTTTTTGGTTTTATTGGCTTTGGATTTTTTAGTTTTATACTCTTTACATGTAAAGAGTATTTCCCTGTTTTTAGGTTTTCATTTGGAGAAAAAATTAGAGTGTTTGAGTCTTTAACACTTAGTTCTCCTTTTATCTTTTTATTATCTGTTTTTAGTTTTATTGTATTTTTCTTTAAAGAAGAAGATACTATAGGATTATCAAATGTTATTTGTATATTTATATCTGCTGGTACATTAGTTGCATCTTTTTTAGGAGACAATGATGTTACGTTTGCTTGAACACTTAGAACAATAAAGCACACTAAAATTAGTTTCGTAAGTATATTTAACATTTTTTTTCACCTTTGTGTTAGATGATAAACGTTATCATATGTCATATTAAACAGTGCTTAAGTTGTGTGTTTTTTATTTGAAAGTATGAGTTTTGGAAAACTTTACTCAATTTTTTATATGTAGAGGATATTTTGAGTAATAAAATTATATTATTACTAGATGATAACTAATGGTAATAGCCAAAGGTGAAGCCATTTTTGTATTGCAAAAATAACTCTACATGTAAAGTCTAAATGTCCTTTACATGTAAAGACAAAATTTCAATCGTTTTGTTATGTCTCTCTTCTCTTTTTTGAATAAAACCTTTTCTTTCTTCATTTATGTTTTTAAACTCTTTTATGAGTCTATCGTAGTTTTTATTCAAAAAAGTATTGTTTGTATTCATCATATTTGAAAGCTCATATAGATGAAAACTTATTTTTAATCTCTCTTTTATCTCTTCTATTTTTGGTTGATATAATGTGAATTTTGTAGGATTTTCTTCATATAATTTCACAGACTGTGATATCTTCTTTTCTAAAAAAGCAACTGCAACTTCTGTTGCATTTTGATAGTTGAAACTTACAGCTGAACTTAGATGGTTAAACTCCGAGCTTATCTTAGCATAAGAAGAGTGCATCTCGTCACTAAAAGGTTTTAGTATATTTTCATATGCTTTTGAGGCAAATTTTCTCATATTGGCAAATTCAATATCTGAATGCATATCTTCTGATTTGCGTATAAACTCATATGGATTTTGCCACTTTCTTATCTTCTTTTTTAGTATCTCATAAACTAAGGCATTATTCTCATTTACTTCATTTTGAATCTCTCTAAGATTTCTAACATACTTTTTAAACATCTTTCCAACTACGTCATCATCATAAAAAAGATGTTTATATATTAAGTCTGAATCAATCTTGCTTACTTTATACTCTACCGCTTCATAAGTTACCTTGCTATTTAAAAAGCCTGCTTTTTGTTTTGCATATCTTACTTTTGAAGTCGTTTCAATATGGTTATATATATCATTCGAGATAGTGTCTATTATCTCTTCAATCCTGCTGTAGGCATCTTTTAGTTTTTTGGTAAACCTTACTTTTAATTCACTAAACTTTTCATCAGCTTCTTTTTCAAAACTACTCAGCTCATCTGATAACTCACTGTGTATTTTTAAAAATAGTTTATGTTGGTCTATAAGTGAATTACTTATATAAGTAATATCTTTTTTTATCGCAAACTCTTTTGAACTATTTGCTATAGGTCTAATCTCTGCGTTGATAAAATCTAAAACCAACTCTATGTTTGACTCTTTTAATAACTCAATATTTTTATTCAAATCACTATTCAAAATAGAATTAACTTGTTTTTGATAACTCTCATATGAGCTTTTTATATCTGTTAAAGCATTTGATTTTATATCTTTAGAGAGTTTATGTAAAAACTCCTCCAACTCTTCATCTATGAGTACATTTTTATCATGGCTGCGT
The DNA here is from genome assembly GCA_965306065.1 of uncultured Sulfurospirillum sp. Classification (GTDB taxonomy): domain Bacteria; phylum Campylobacterota; class Campylobacteria; order Campylobacterales; family Sulfurospirillaceae; genus Sulfurospirillum_A. The sequence goes on from CBDLTN010000017.1 coordinate 9,701, forward strand.
GATTCAAGTGCTTGTTTAGCAGAAATTGGTATTACTTCACTAAAAAACTCTGCAAAACTTTTCTGTACATACTGTGTTGTCTGTTCTACTTGTTCTTTTGAGAATTTATCTTTTTGATTAAGAACACACAGTGATTTATTTTGATACTCATTTAGATACTCTTCAAGAACTTTTGCTTCACTTAGTTTTCCTGCATTATCTATCAAAGAGAGCCAGATGATTCCATCTACTTCTTTTAGTACTTTTTGAGTAGTTGTAGTATCAGTTATGGCTTGTGAATTAAGTCCTGGAGTATCCACAAACTCAACTTCTTTTAGAAGAGCTAGAGGAACATAGAGAGTAAGATACTCTATCTCTTCTACTTCTCCTCTTTGGTCAGTAAATTTAGCAATATGCTCCACACTTTGAAACTCTTCTCTACCATCAACATATTTGATTTTTATCTTAAGTTCATCTCCATACTTAATATAATTTACTTTTGAAGTAACAGGAGTTATACCAGTAGGAAGTATATTTTTTGATAAAAGTGCATTTAAAAATGTTGATTTACCACTGGAAAATTGCCCTGTAATGGCTACCTTCATAGGTTCTTTTGCTCTTACATGTAAAGAAGAAAGTTTACTTCCCAACTCTTTAGATGGAGACATCTTTTCATCTAAAAGTGTATATTGTGTTTTTTCTATTAACCCTAAAAGACTCTTGTCAAAAGCAGGTATATCTTTTGTAAACTTCTCTTTATATGCAGTTATAAAAGAATCTAATATACTCATAAATCTCCCTCCACTTTTGCTAAGACTTGCAGCTTTAATTCTATGGTATCAAGTCTGCTTGATGTGTCATAAGATCTATCTTCTGCTCTTTTTTTAGCCGTTGCTAAAATCTCTTCTTTTGAGTTCATTTCAAACTCTATCACTTGGACTGGAGTTTTACACTCTAGTTCAAACTCATCTACTAACTCTTGATTTATCTTTTTGGTTTTTAATGCAAACTTTTGTTGGAGTTCATTTAAAGCAAACTCAAAATGAGCTTCTAGTGAAGTACTTAAAGCATCTATCTCTTTTTTAGAATAAAACTTTATCTCTTTATTTACTTTTGTTATAAGTACTGCATTTGAATTAACTAAATTCAAATCAGCAAAATGTTTTTCAAAAAACTCTTTTGCATCACTTATTTTATTATCTGATTGGGTAAATCCACTAAAATCCATACTTATTTTTTCAAATGAGTTTGTTATCTTTTTTGAAAACTGATACCTATAATCTCTTAATAGGTCTATAAAACCATCTTTTAAAGCGGTTTCTATGATATAAGCTACTCTTTTTTCTTCAGGTTTTCTCTTGTTTTTTCTTAGCTCATAAGATACATCATCAAGAACTCTTCTTTTTACAACTGCTTGAAGTGATGAAAATTTATTTTTTGAAAAATTTTCTAACGTAGAAAAATAGCTTATTAATTCATTTTTCTCATATGCTATTTTTTCATTTAAACTTTTTATCTGCTCTTTTATCTCTTTTATCTTTTCTTGATATTTTTCATACTCATTTTTTATCTCACTTGCACTTTTACCCAAAAGATTTTTCTCTACATGTAAAGATTTTTTACTTGTATTTATGATATGAATTAACTCTTTTTTATTGGCTTGGACTATAAGATTTACCTTTTGTGAACTATCTCCAAAAAGAATCTCATCCAAATACTCTTCAACTCTTAAAATCCCGGTTTTTTCAAGTGGATAATTATTATCACCTTTGCCTATTCTATGTTTTAGTGCTTGCAATCCTGCTATTGGTATAAAATCTATCTTTTCAATGATACTATCAAAACTGCTCTGTTTATTTAAGCTCTCTAATTTTGCTTTTATGCTAGACTTCGTATAAACTATTACCTCTTCAAGCTCACTAGTTTCTACTGTGTCTATCCTAGTAATAACCACTAAAAGTCTTGCTACATTTTGGTATAAAAGTGTATCAGTTATAAACTCTATGTCTTTTTCAGTTGCTGATTGATTTACATTCATAAGATGTATCATCAAATCACACTGAGAAACATATCCTTTTGTAATCTCTTCACGCTGGATTACTGGATCATCAAGTCCTGGAGTATCAACTATCTCAACTCCATTTTCAACAAACTTTAAATCAGTATAAAGCTCTACACTCTTTACTAGATTACACTTTTTTTCAGAGTGTTCTGCTGATGTAAAAGACGGAAGTTCATCTATACTAATCTCATAACTTCTTCCATCTTTTGTTATATACTCTTCCAACTCATCAGCAAAATACTCTTTAGTCTCTTTAATAAATGGCTTCATATTTTCTAAAGTTTCACTACTTTTTTCTATGGCTTGCCATTCCTTTTGATTCCAAAAATTCACTTTTGCACTGGGTTTTTTTGCGTATTTTATCAAAGTCAAGTTTGCAGTTTCAGGAATAACAGAAGTCCCTAATATTTCTTTTCCTAACAAAGCATTTAACATAGTTGATTTACCGGCATTCATAACACCAGTGATACCAATAGAAAATTTTTGACTTTTTAATTTTTCAGGTATATTTTCTAATTTCTTTATTAGCGTCTCATCTTCAACTGATTTTTTTAGATTGTCAATAGATGTACAAAAAAGGTTTATTGCACTCTCATAGAAGTTTGAACCCTCTTTTGCCTTTACTACATGTAAAGGTTCTATACTATCTCTTTTCTCTTCTATTAACGCAAGCAGACTGATAAGCTTACGGGCTTTTTCATAACCCATAACATCTTCTTTTCTAAGTCTTTCAAATCTTTGTTGAATCTCTTTGTTTAATTTGATATTACCATAAGCATTTAAAAAGAAAAGTAGTTCTTTTTGTAAAAACTGAACTCTTTTCTTATCCCATTCATTAAGACCTGAGAGAAACTGCATAGCCTCTCTAGCCTCTTTTATCTCTTTTAATTTTCTTAAATTTGAATCAGACACCATCAACATAATAGAAGTATAATCACAAAATTCTTCATAATTACTTTTTTGAATTGATTGTAAAAAACTATTAATATCACCACTGCTTGAAAACAGTCTTTTTGCATCTTCTTGCCAAATTAGAAGAAAAAAGTCATTTATAATATGCATTTATTGTATTCCGTTTATCTGTCCCAACTACAAGGGGGAACAATTTTTTTTAATACCCATATTGATGGGCAAAAGTTTGTTACCGCCCATATCAACATCATTATAATTACAAAACCTTGCAACGTTATTGCTATTGCAAAATCATTTGTTGTAAAAAAATATAAAATTAAACCTAAAACTACAGCTGTCATAATTCTTTGAATTCTAGTCACACACATATACTTTCCTTTTTGTCATTTTTATCACAAGAAAAGTATACTTAAAACTATATTTAAAAGAGATATGAGGGTGATACTACATTATCACCCTCAAAAAAGTTTAACGTAAAGCTACTAGTTTACGTCTCATATAAGCAATTTTGCTTTGTAGTGGTAAGTGTTTTGGACAGTTGTCTTCACAAGCCAAGAGGCTCATACATCCAAAAATTCCATCATCATCACCAACTAATTCATAATAGTCTTCGTCAGTTCTGTTATCATGAGGGTCTACTTCAAAACGTGCTACTCTATTAAGTCCTACTGCACCTATGAAGTTTGGTCTCATAAGTTTTGTTCCACAACTTGCAACACAAATACCACACTCAATACAACGATCAAGTTCAAAAGTATCATCTGCTACTTGTGGCTCAACTGGAGCTTCAAGTTTAGATATATCTACTTCTTCGTTAGTATGAATCCAACTCTCTACTCTCTTACTCATATCATTCATCCAGTTACCAGTATCAACTGAAAGATCTTTTAAAAGTTTAAAAGCTGGCATAGGGAAAAGCTCTAAAACACCATCTTCATAGTCTTTTGTAAGAGTTCTACAAGCAAGTACAGGTTTACCGTTTACCATCATTCCACAACTTCCACAAATACCCGCACGACAAACAAAGTCAAAAGATAGATCTGCATCCATCTCTTCACGGATTTTTGTTAAAGCGATAAACAGAGTCATACCATCAGTCTCTTCCAATTTATATTCCACCATATGTGGCTTAGAAGCTTTTGAGTTTGGATTATATTTTAATGCTTTTATAGTTACTATTCTACTCATTTTGTATCTCCAAATCTCTCATTTTTTTCTTTGTAGTATGGCTGTAATTCAAAAGGCATAAGTGCATCTTGTATCTCATGTCTATCTTTACCAGCAGCTTCCATCTCTTCACGAATCTTATCTACTTCTTCTTGACGTTTTACACTTAGCTCATTTTCAATCATCATTCCCTTAGCTCCATAACCACGGAACGCTGGAGGAATTTCCATTTTCATAATATCTAAGTCTTCATAACTTAAAGTTGGTAGAGTTGCATCTTCATTCCAAGTTGCAAGAGTTCTCTTTAACCAGTTTGCATCATCACGCTTAAGATAATCTTCTCTATAGTGTGCTCCACGACTCTCTGTTCTCTCACGTGCTCCAAGTGCAACACAAAGTGCAAGTTTTAACATCATAGGAACTCTATAAGCCTCTTCTAACTCAGGATTAGCAGAGAGAGTTTTTGATTTTACTTTTACATCAAGTGATTTTTTATAAAGCTCTTCAAGTTCATCAACTGCACTTGCAAGACCTTCAGCGTCACGGAAAATTGCAACTTTTTCCCACATAATAGATTTCATTTTGTTTTTGATTTCAAAAACATCATTAGTTCCTTCTTTTGCAAGAAGCTCTTTCATATAAGCTGTTTTTTCATCAACAGCGTTCTGAAGAGTTTTAGAACTTATATCAATCTCATTTGCAGCACAATAATCAGCAAAATAGTTACCAACAATCATACCAGCAACTACAGTTTCACTTACTGAGTTACCACCAAGTCTGTTAAAACCATGCATATCCCAACAAGAAGCTTCACCAGCAGAGAAAAGACCTGCTAATTTCTGAGATTCTCCTGTTGGATTAGTTCTAATTCCACCCATAGAGTAGTGTTGCATAGGAAGAACTGGTGCCCAACCTTTTGGACCTTCATCAGCTGGATCGATTCCGTTAAATATCTGACAAATTTCTTGAACGTCACGTAAGTTTCTTTCAATATGCTCACGTCCCAAGATAGAGATATCTAGCCATAAATGATCACCATAAGGAGATTTAACACCTTTACCATTTCTGATATGCTCTAGCATTCTTCTTGAAACAACGTCACGAGAAGCAAGTTCTTTTTTCTCTGGCTCGTAATCTGGCATAAATCTATATCCATCAACATCTCTTAGAATTCCACCATCTCCACGACAACCTTCCGTTAAAAGAATACCAGATGGTACGATTGGAGTTGGGTGAAATTGAACTGCTTCCATATTTCCTAGAGTTGCTACACCAGTTTCTAGTGCGATTGCAGCACCTGTACCTTCACATACAACTGCATTTGTTGTTTGTTTATATATTTTTCCATAACCACCAGTTGCGATTAGTGTTCCTTTAGCAACATAAGCACAAAGCTCGCCAGTTACTAAATCTCTAACTATTGCTCCATAACAGCGGTTATTTTCATGAATAAGAGAGATAGCTTCTTTTCTATCTTCTATATTTACATTATGTTTTAAACATTCATTTGCCACACCAAAAAGCATAGTATGCCCAGTAGCATCAGCTGTATAACATGTTCTCCACTTCTTCGTACCACCAAAGTCACGAGAATGAATCATACCATGTACTTCTTCATCTTCAACTATCGTAGTTTTCTCTGCATTCATTACTGCTTCTCTTGCACCTTTACTAATTCTAGTCCAAGGCACACCCCAAGCAGCTAATTCTCTAATTGCTTTTGGAGCAACTGTAACAAACATACGCGCAACATCTTGATCACAACCCCAGTCACTTCCCTTTACAGTATCTGCAAAGTGAACATCTTCGTTATCACCTCTGCTCATCTTAGAATTACCAAGACTCGCTTGCATACCACCTTGTGCAGCAGCTGAGTGAGAACGCTTAACAGGGATTAGAGATAAAACAGTTGTACTCAACCCTTTTGATTGTGAAGCTACTGCAGCACGTAATCCTGCAAGTCCTCCACCTATAACCAATGCATCACAATATTTTACATTCATATTTACGACCCAACCTTAATATCTTCTATTATTTTTGTCACTGCTGATGGATGATATCTCTCACCAGCATTTTCTCTATGATCTAATCCCACTTTTAGATAAGCTACAAGTGTTAAAAGTCCCAATGCTAAAAAGAAAACAGTAATTGCCCATTTAGCTTTCTTTAAATTTTTTCTTGTTACTTTCGCATCACTTCCTTCGAACCAACCCCACTTGATACATAGACGATATAGTCCTATACTACCATGGAATTCTACTGCTAAAAGAAGAAGAATATAAAACGGCCACATAGTTACCATTCTATCACCTGAACCATATGGATCAATTGTTTCAGGTTGAGTTAACATCAAAAATAGATGAGCTGAACCTAAAAAGAACATTGCAAAACCAGTAAATGCTTGAATAAACCACATACTTGTTTCATCATGTTTCATCATTTTCATATGAGTTCTATATACTTGCCATTGTCTAAAATTAATTGGAAGTTTTCTCATACCCATCGCAGCATGTACGATAAATACTATAAAAACAAACAAAACTACACCTGAAACCAAAATAGGTTTAGGCTCATCAAAAAATGCACTACCTTCAAAAAACTTAGATACTGTATACATAGCATCTTTACTAATTAAGATAGTAGATACAAAGAACATATGTCCCCACATAAACAGACCTAAAAATAGCCCTGTTGCACTTTGAACAAAATCGAGTTTAGCTGGTAGCCTACTCTTTTTGCCCTCCACAGATTTTCCTAAAAAACCTTCGATAAGGTCACTCACTGTCTCATCCTTTTTGTGGTTTCCCGTGCTTGCACACGGGTGATTTATAAGTATAATACTACTTTTACCATTAAACTTAAGTTATGTTAAAACTGTACATAATAATTAAATCTTGGAAAAAGTATAACAAACGAAAGTGAAATAAAAGGGACTTTTTATAAACTTAAGACTAATTTTTTAAATTCTGTTTTTAAGTTTGTCTTAATGTCATTTTTTGAGTTTCGTTTTTGTTTGTATTTTGATATTGTTAAGATAAATATACAAAATCAGTGAAGTTAAAATCATCAATAATGAGAGTCCTTGTCCCATTGTCATCCAACCTCCATACATAAATCCCATCTGAAAATCAGGTTCTCTCCAGAATTCTGCAACAAATCTTGCGAGAGAATATAATACTCCATAAAGAGCTATTAATTCGCCAGAAAATCTCTTTTTAGTTCTGTACATGTAAAGGATAATAAATACAACTACACCTTCTAAGAATGCTTCATATAATTGTGAAGGATGTCTTAAAACTCCATCTACATATATACCCCAGCTTGATTCTGTATAACGACCAATGAGTTCTTGATTTAAAAAGTTACCAATTCGTCCAAAAATATATCCTACAGGAACTGCAATGGCAACTAAATCTAATAGTTCCCAAATATTTTCTTTTTTATGTCTATATTTAAACAAAAATGTCGCGAGTAAAAAACCTACTATTGCTCCATGATAGCTCATCCCACGAATTCCAACAAAATTTCCATCCACAAAAGGGTTAAACATCTGCCAAGGATGAGTTAAATAATAGGCCGTATGAGTATCATAAAAAAGAATATACCCAATCCTAGCTCCTAATATAACCCCAACCTCTACCCATATAAAATAGTTATCCAAAACTGCATCAGTTATAGGAAGCTTATCTCTTTTCATAACTAGCTTTGCAGCCCCGAGTGCAGTTAAAAGTGCAAGCACATACATAATCCCATACCAATGAACTGATATAAATCCTAAATCAAAGGCAACTGGATCGAAGTTACTATAGATATTATTCCAAAATGTCATCTATCACCTTTATGCAAAACATCCAAATTTGGCTTTTTTGCATGTTTTAAAAGAACATAAACAACAACTCCAAACAATACAACCATGAAAGAGGTAAAATAAATAGGAATATCTTTTAAAATTACAAATGTTACTATAAGTATAGAGAGTAATGTTGGAGCTTCATTATAGGCTCTAAAAAACTTGCCACTTTTTTTACATGTAGAGTTTAAAAGTTGTTTTCTATACACTTCCATGGAGTAATCATAAGCTATTAAAATCACAAGCAAAAACAGTTTTGCATATATCCAAGGCCCTGTTTCAAAGAGTGCGGGATTTAATACAAGCATAAGAACTCCACTTACTATGCTTGCCCACATAGCTGGGATACCTATATATTTATAGAGTTTATACTCCTGAATTTCAACCACTTCAACAAATTGTGGTTTATCAGCATGTTCTACATGATAAACAAAAAGTCTTGGCAAGTAAAATAAAACTGCCATCCATGAGATAAAAGACATGATATGAAAAATAAGTATGTATATGTAATAATCCATTATTCCTCTCTTAATGCTTGAGCAATAAGTTCAACTGGATTTTTAAATACAGTTTGAACTTTTGAGATATGCATAGAGTTTCCAATTTGCATCCTACATGCACTACACTCTGCACTTACTATATCTGCTTTAGTATCTTTTATCATCGCTGCTTTTGGAATACCTGCGGCTTTTGCAAAATCATATTTTTCTATTTGCATTGTCACTCCACCAAAACCACAACAGCGATTTGGGTCACTCATCTCTTTTAACATATAGTTTTGACCTATTAAATCACGTGGTTCTTTAAATATACCTTGCATTTTTCTTGCATGACATGGATCGTGATACGTTACAAGAGCATCAAGTCTTTTTTTGCTTTTTAGTATCTCTTTTAGCTTTGTATTATTTGAAAGATAATCTGTTGCCATAAATATCTTTGATTTTATTGCAATTGCTCTTTTTTTCCACTCAGGCTGGTCATGAAAAAAGTGTGCATAATCTTCTTTGATCATAGCACTACAAGTTGCTTCAGGGATGATAATAGCATCTAGTTCATGTTGAAAACTCTCAATATACTCAATATTAAATTTTGCTAAAGTATCTACACTGTCGAAATCACCCGTAAAGTATGAAGGAGCTCCACAGCATTTTTGTTGTTTGATAAGATATGCATCTATCTCTAAAGCTTTTAAAATTTCAAGAAGCGATTTACCAATATCAGTGTACATGTAATTACCTAAACAGCCTATGAAAATTCCAACTTTTCCTTTGCCTCCGTTTTTAATAACATCAGGATGAGAGTTTAAAAAACTCTTTTTTTTCAAACTAGGAAAAAGCCTATCATATTTTATAAGAGGAAAATTACGAAGAAACATTGACGCTCGAGTATCGTCCTTTTTAAATGCACATGTTTGAAAAACAAAACCAAATTTTGCAGCAATATCCATAATGTTTCTATTACGTAGTAAAAAAAATGCAAGTTTTTTATACCATGCAAGTCCAAACTTTTTACGTATATCATTTCTAGCTTGTTCTATTAGCATATCTACTGGCAGATCATTAGGACAGACATCTACACAGTTTGTGCATAAAAAACAACTCTCAAATATGTTTTTTACATTTTTATCTAGTTCCAAATGTCCTTTTTTATAAGCTCCAAGAAGTTCTAAAAATCCACGAGGAGTCGTTACCTCATCACTATTTACATCATGTATGGTACAAGTAGGTATACATTTACCACACTTTATACATTCCTCACTAATTTTATCAAAATCGAACATTTATACAGTCTTTGAAAATCTACGTTTTGATTCTGGAATTTTCTGAAGATATGCATCAAAAGGCATAACAATATTTCTTATCAAAAGAGTTCCTGTCGTGTTTACTAAAATCTGATCAGAATGCACTTCAATCAAACCCTCTTCTTCAAAAACTTTTAGCTTTTCTAATGCATCAGCAAAGTAGTCGGCAAAAACAATACCAAACTCTTTTTCTATATTTGTTATATTGAGTTTAAAGTTACTCATCATTTCCATGATAACTGCTTTTCTTAAAACATCATCATCGCTGAGAGTTAGTCCTCTATGAACAGGTAAGTGCCCTTCGTCCAAAAGTCTTTCATACTCTTTCATATCTTTAACATTTTGTACATAATGATAAACTCCATCACCAATACTAGTAAGTCCAACTCCGATTAAGTCAGCCCCACCCTTAGTAGTGTAACCTTGAAAATTTCTATGAAGTTCACCCTTATCAATTGCCAAGAACAATTCATCATCAGGTTTAGCAAAATGGTCCATACCTATCATACGAAGTCCATTTGACTCTAAATAATCTATAGTATATTTTAAAATAGTAAGTTTTTCACTTGGATGTGGTAGAGTTGTTTCATCTATCTTTCTCATAGTTTTTTTCATCCAAGGAACATGAGCATAATTAAACACTGCAAATCTATCAGTATCTAATTTAAGAGCCATTTCAAGAGTCTTTTTAAAAGTCTCATTTGTCTGAAATGGTAAACCATAAATTAAATCCATATTAACAGATTTTATTCCCGCAGCTCTTACCATTTTAACAGCATTATTAGTCACATCAAATGGTTGAATTCTATGAATAGTTTTTTGTACTTTCTCATCAAAATCTTGTACACCAAAACTAACACGATTAAATCCCCCTGCAACCAATACATCAGTCTGCTCTTGAGTTAGAAATCTAGGGTCTATCTCACAGCTTATTTCAGCTTCGTTACTAAAGTTTTTAAAATACTTTTTTATAAGTTTTATTATTCTTTCTAACTGTTCAGCACTGAAAAATGTTGGCGTTCCACCCCCAAAGTGCATCTGTAAAACTTCACGAGATGTATCAAGATGACGTGAGAGTATCTCTAACTCTTTTTCCAAATACCCTATGTAACGTTCTTTTTTATCTTCTTTTGATGTAAAAACAACATTACAGCCACAAAAATAACAGGCACTTCTACAAAATGGTAAATGAAAATATAAAGATAATTTTCTACTTTTATCTTGATTCTCAAGAATATTTATATATGTTTTTTCAGTAAAACTTTCACTAAACTCTGGTGCTGTTGGATAACTTGTATACCTAGGTCCTGGTTTAGAATACTTCGTGAATTTTTCAAAGTCAAGATTTTCTTTACTCAATTTATTTCCTTATCTTGGAACTACATGTAAATCTTTTAGGTTTAGAAAAAGATTTGGATGTTCTAGTTTTATTTTACTTATTAACTCTTCTAAGTCGACGTTTATTACTTTAATCTCTTTTGTCTCTTGTGTTGCCATACTTTTTATCTCATCCATTGCAACTGACCAAACATCTTGAAAGTCTATCGGTATATTCTGCCAAATAGTCTTCTCTAGTTTTAGATTAAAATTCTCTTCTTGAGTTGCTCTAAAATTCTCTATAATTTTATTTACTGAATTCATTGACATCATCGTATGAAGTTTTTTATTCTCATCTACAACGAACCAAGGCTCTTTTGCATTCCAACTACCACTCATAAGATTCAATTTTTTCACATCAGGATTATCAGTTTTTTCTATCTCAATTACTGTTTTATCTCCATCTAAACCTATATCTTTTGATATCTCATTTATAAGTTCAAATACACTCAATTCATTAGCCATCTTTTTTCCTCTGTTCATCTAACCAAACCATAACACCCTTTTGTGCATGTAAACGATTTTCTGCCTCATCAAAAACTATATTAGCATAATGTTCTAACACTTCATCACTAACTTCATAACCACGATACGCTGGTAAACAATGTAAAAATATAGCATCATCTTTTGCAAGCTTCATCATTTCCATATCAACCATATAGCCTTCAAACTCTTTTACCTTAGCTTCTTTTTCTTCTTCTTGACCCATAGATATCCAAGTATCAGTTGTTACAACATCTGCTCCACGTACCGCCTCTTTTGGATCATTCGTATAAGTTATTTTAGCTCCACTTATATCTGATAGTTCTTTAGCATCATCAATAATCTCCTGCCAAGGCTCACGTCCTTTTGGAGTTGCAATTCTAAGTTCAAACCCAAGTTTTCCAGCAAGCATCATCCAAGAGTGAGTCATATTATTTCCATCACCAATATAAGCCACTACTGGATCTTTATCTTTTCCATTTTCCATCATTGTCAAATAATCTGCCATTAACTGGACTGGATGGTACTTATCAGTTAAGCCATTTATAACAGGAACTCCTGAATACTTAGCAAACTCATCAAGCACTTTTTGATCAAACGTTCTAATCATAATCATATCTATCATACGACCCATTACACGAGCAGAGTCTTTCATAGGCTCTCCACGTCCGAGTTGCAAGTCATTTGAAGATAAAAAAAGACCTTGTCCACCAAGCTGATGAATTCCAACTTCAAAACTAATACGAGTTCTAGTACTACTTTTTTCAAACAACATTCCTAAAGATTGATGTTGTAAATACGGTATATAATTTTTAAGTTTTGCCTCTTTTTTTATCTTTGCAGATAGTGCAAAAATCTCTAAAATATCTTCTTTACTGTGGTCATATAACGAAAGGAAATGTTTCATGTCTACCCTTTATTTAAAATTTTTGCTACTTCTTTTGCATGGTAGCTTATGATGATATCTGCTCCTGCTCTTTTAAAAGCAATCATCGTTTCCATCATTACTCTTTCATAATCAATGACACCTGCAGCTCCCGCAGCTTTAAGCATTGCATATTCTCCACTTACATTGTATATTGCCATTGGAGTTGAGGTTGCATCTTTTATCTCTCTAATTATATCTAAGTATGCAAGTGCTGGTTTAACCATAAGTATATCAGCTCCTTGCATTTCATCTTCAATAGACTCAGCTATGGCTTCACGTCTATTTGCCGGATCCATCTGATAACTTCTTCTATCTCCAAAACTTGGAGTTGATTCTGCTACATCACGAAAAGGTCCATAATATGCACTTGCAAACTTAGTTGAGTAAGCCATGATAGGAAGATTTTCATAACCTTCAGCATCAATACCTTCTCTTAAAACTTCTATTGTTCCATCCATCATGCCACTAGGGGCTATCATATCAACTCCACTCTTTGCATGAATAATTGCTTGTTGTACAAGTATCTCTAATGTTGCATCATTATTTACAGTTTCGTTTTCCATATCCAATATTCCACAATGTCCGTGGTCAGTAAACTCACAAAAACATAAATCACTTACTACAAACATATCAGGAAATTCTTTTTTTATAGTCTTTATAGCACTTGCAATGATGCCATGTTCACAAAGAGCATCACTTCCAACACTGTCTTTTACAGCTGGAATTCCAAAAAGAATTATTGAGTTGATTCCAAGTTTTTGAAGCTCTTTACACTCTTTTAAAACCTCATCTATGCTCATTTGGAAAACACCTGGCATAGAGCCTATTTCTTTTTTAATACCTTCGCCACTTTTAACAAACAATGGATATATAAAATCTTCTACATGTAAAGAAGTTTCTCTTACTAAATTTCTTAAATTTTTATTAATTCTCAATCTTCTAAAACGTTTAAACATTTTTTTGTCCTTTTAAGGGTATAATTTTAAAAAAGATACATTTTACCATAAAGATTATAAATGAGAATTAATATTTCAAATATAGCAAAATTACCTACAAGATTTGGAGATTTCAAAATTCAAACTTTCGCTGAAGGAATTAAAGAGCATTTGGTTATTTTTAAAGAACCATTAGTAGAAACCCCTGTTGTAAGGGTTCATAGTGAATGTTTAACAGGAGATGCCATAGGAAGCTTAAAGTGTGACTGCAGAGATCAACTTGAATTCGCTCTTGAAACTATAAGCAAAGAGGGCGGCATGGTTATCTATCTTCGACAAGAAGGAAGAAACATAGGACTTTTAAATAAAACAAATGCATATGCTTTACAAGATAAGGGCTTAGATACAATAGCTGCAAATCATCAACTTGGTTTTAAAACCGATGAGCGAAGTTATGAAGTAGTTGAATTTATACTTGAACACTTTGGGGTTAAATCAATTAAGCTTTTAACAAACAATCCTAAAAAAATAGATTCATTAGATGGAGTTGATATAGTAGAAAGACGACCTATCGTTATAGAATCAAATGAACATAATGAGAACTACTTAAAAACAAAAAAAGAGCAGATGGGACATATGCTCTAATATTCTTGCTCAAAAAATAAAGCATGAAAGGAACAAAATGGAAATTTTTATACCTTCTTTAATTATCAGCGGTGCTATCTTAGTTGGAGCAATGAGCCCAGGACCTAGTTTTGTTCTTATTGCTAGAGTAGCTGTTGGTAGTTCTAGAAAAGATGCTATTCTAGCCTCTTTAGGTATGGGATTAGGTGGTGTTGTTTTTTGTATATTGGCATTAATGGGAATACATATTATATTAACACAAATCCCAATTTTATATTTTGTTTTTAAAATTGCAGGAGGCTCGTACCTTTTATATATAGCTTATCTTATCTGGAGTAATTCATCAAAAGGACTTACTAAAGAAAATTCAAACGAAAATAGCTCAACAAGTAAAAAATCATTTTTTTTAGGTCTTTTTACACAACTTAGCAATCCTAAAGCAGCTCTTGCTTATAGTGGTGTTTTTGTCGCACTATTACCACAAAACACCCCTAGCACTATCTTTTTTATTTTGCCTCCTCTTATTTTTTTGGTAGAAACAGGCTGGTATTTAATAGTAACTTTTATCCTATCTTCTTCTAAGCCTCGTAGTGCTTATTTAAAATTAAAACCCATTGTAGATAAGATAACAGCGTTTGTTATGGGAGCACTTGGAACAAAACTTATATTGAGTGCTAGTGAAAATTAAAACAATGTTAGCTATAATATATACTCAATTAATATAATAAAAGGTAAAAAGTGAATATAGAGTCTTTACCAAAAGATTTTTCCAAAAACTGTGAGGTTTTTTGTGAGTTAATTTTAAAATACAATAAAGTGCATAATATCACAGGTGCAAAAGATAGAAATGCAGTATATGAAAATATAAATGACAGTGTATATCCAATAGAGTTTTTACCAATAAAAAACATAAAAACTGCTATTGACATAGGAACAGGAGCAGGTTTTCCTGGACTTATTTTAGCAATGGCTCTGCCAGATACAAAATTTACTCTATTTGAACCAATTGCAAAAAAAAGCTCCTTTTTACATTTGGTTAAAACAACTTTAGGATTAAAAAACGTTACAGTATCCACAAAAAGAGTTGAAGAAGCCGAAGCCTTTGAATCAGATTTAATATGCTCTAGAGCTGTTACAA
>CBDLTN010000018.1:0-23272 GCA_965306065.1 uncultured Sulfurospirillum sp.
CATCATAAAAGATCAATTGAAGTAATATATGCAAAAAAAGGTAACTATAGCGTTATTTGTACTCCTTGTTATTGTTTTAGGTATGGTTTTATCAAACTTACTTAATGAAGATACGCCAGGTGTTCATATAGAGGCTCAGTACCTTTCACCTTCACAAATAAAAAGTGAAGAAACACTTAAAAAGAAAACTTGGTCAGAAACTCTTGCAGTTTCACATAAAACCAAGTTTTCATTTCCAGTAAATGAACTTTATATGCAGATAGACCTAAAGAAATATATTCCCCCAAAGATTAAGTCTTATAGGTTGATTGTTGACAGAGCCGATCGATATTCGCTTTTTTGTATAGTTCAGACACTATCTCAAATGAATCTACCATATGTGGTAGAAAAAAAAGATAGAGTTCCTAATATATATGTCGGAAGTAAAACTCAAAACTCACTAAAAAGTGTAGTAGAGAGATTAAAAGACTATGATATCGAATCGAAAATAGTAGAAGTATGGCTATAGTATAGAAACTTATGTTTCGTATTTTCTCAAAGAGAACCATTACTACACAAACCGTTTTACTTTATTAGAATATGAGGGATTTTACCTCAAGTTAAAGGAGATAATTTAATGAAAAAAATAATAGTATGTGATGCAATACACCAAAAAGGTTTTGATCTTTTAAAGGCAGAAGAAGATATAGAAGTTATAGATGCAGTTAAAGTTCCTAAAGATGAACTTTTAAACATAATTGGTGATGCTGATGTTGCAATAACAAGAAGTTCAACAGATATTGACGAAAAGTTTTTAAATAGTGCAAAAAATATTAAAGCTATTGTAAGAGCTGGTGTTGGAGTAGATAATGTTGATCAAGAAGGATGTAGTAGACGTGGTATTATAGCTATGAATGTTCCTACAGCAAATACTATTGCTGCGGTTGAACTTTCTATGGCCCATTTATTAGGTACTGCAAGAAGTTTCCCTAGTGCAAATAATCATTTAAAGTTAGATAGAGTTTGGAAAAGAGAGAAATGGTATGGTGTTGAGCTAAGTGGAAAAAAACTTGGTGTAATTGGATTTGGTAATATTGGAAGTAGAGTAGCAATACGTGCAAAAAGTTTTGATATGGATATTGTTGCGTATGACCCTTACATATCATCATCTAAAGCAACAGATTTAGGAATGGAATATACTGAAAACTTTGAAGATATATTAGCTTGTGATTTTATAACAATTCATACTCCAAAAAATAAAGAGACAACAGATATAATTTCAACTGATGAAATCAATAAGATGAAAGACGGAGTTAGATTGGTAAATTGTGCTCGTGGGGGACTTTATAATGAAAAAGCCCTTTATGAAGGTGTAAAAAGCGGTAAAATTGCTTATGCCGGAATAGATGTTTTTTCATATGAACCTGCAACGGATCATTTTTTACTAGATTTAGAAAATATTTGTGTAACTCCACATCTTGGCGCTAACACAGTAGAGTCACAAGAGAAGATTGCTATCCAAGCAGCTGAGAATGCAATAAGTGCAGCACGTGGTGTTAGTTATCCTCATGCATTGAATCTTCCAATAAAAGCAGAAGATTTACCACCATTTGTTGAACCATACTTAGAATTAGTACAAAAAATGGGTTTTTTATCTGCACAAATAAACAAAGCAGCTATAAAGTCAGTTAGAATTGAAGCCGAAGGAGAAGTCGGTGAATATGTTAAGTCTTTGTTAACATTTGCTTTAGTTGGTTCTTTAAAAGAATCAATGGGTGATAAAATTAATTATGTAAATGCAGAATTTGTAGCGCAGGAGAAGGCGATAGATATTAAGCACGAAGCATTAAACAATACAGGTGGATATAAAAACAAAATAACAATAAAACTAACGACAGAAAAAAGCGTTACTAGCGTAAGTGGTACAGTTTTTGGAGAAGATGAACAAAGAATTGTTGCAATCAATGGCTTTAAGTTTGATTTTAAACCTAAAGGTAAGATGATAGTTTTCAAAAACTCTGATGTTCCTGGTGTTATTGCTGATATTTCTTCTATTCTTTCAAGTGAAGGAGTTAACATAGCAGACTTTAGGCTTGGTCGTGATGAGCATGGCTTGGCTATGGCTGTTATCTTAGTTGATGAAAACATTGATAAAAAGTTGGTTGCAAAACTAAATCAATTAGAAACTTGTATCTGGGCAGAATACGCTGTAATATAAATAGAAACAGATAAAAGTTTAGTTTTATTGATAAGAATTTAACTTAGACATTATTTAAGTTAAAAAATATATTTAAGTGAATCAGGAGTGTGTGTGAACTTAAAATGTAATTTGAAAGAGGAGTATTCTCCTCTTTATTTTTTAGCTTCTTTGGGAGCTGGTGGCCTTAGTATCTCTGTTTTTATGTACTTTATGTTTATGATTGAACATCCCAAAACGCCTTTAGCGACGTTTGAGTATATATATCCTGTTTTGTCTGAAGGCTCTTTTTTTTCTTTTTTAGTAGCTATTGCTTGTATACTTATACTAGCTTTTGCTTTTATTCATTTTAGACTTTTAGTTTGGAACTTCAAAGAGTTTAATTTATATAAAAAAACGCAAAGTTATAAAAAATTAAAAAACAGTAATAACGAAGTGCAACTTATGACAATACCTTTAACTATCGCTATGAGTATAAATGTTTGTTTCGTACTTGGAGCTGCATTTGTGCCTGGTCTTTGGAGTATTGTTGAGTACATGTTTCCTATCGCAATTCTTGCATTTATAATAACAGGTATTTATGGACTAAGAATATATGGTGAATATATTAGTAGAATCTTTACTAATGGTTCATTTGAGTTTGAAAAAAACTCCAACTTTACCCAAATGCTAGTAGTATTTGCTTTTTCTATGATATCTGTTGGTCTTGCTGCTCCTGGTGCAATGAGTACTTATGTTGGTGTATCTGCTTTTGCACTGTTTTTTTCTATATTTTTTATGATTATATCTTTATTACAGCTATGGGTTATTTTAGTATTGGGATTTAAATCTATATTGAGATATGGAGTTTCAGATGAAACAGCAGGAAGTCTTTGGTTAGTAATACCAATTGCAACACTTCTAGGAATTGCTTTAGTAAGAATAAGTTTTGGTTTAGTTCATAACTTTGATCAAGAACCATCTTCTTCAATGCTTTTTATGATTACTTCATTAGTATTGTCATTGCAAATAATAGTTGGATTATTTGGATATATGATAATGAAAAAAGTAGATTACTTTAAGAAATTTATACATTCAAATATCCAAAATAGTGGAGCATTAGGATTAGTATGTCCTGGTGTTGGGCTTTTTGTATTTGGTATGTTTTTTATTTTTTTTGGACTTTTGAAAAATGGAGTAGTAGAAATATTTTCTATTGAATATTTTATAGTACTAGCACCTTTTGTTTTTGTTCAATTAAAAACAATGCAAATCTTTTTTAAACTTTCGAAAAAGCTATTTTTATAAAGTATGTTGGATTAAATTTTAATTTTGGGGATATAAATTTTAAAATTGTATCCCTAAATATAATTTAACAGTTTTTTAGTTTTATTATATATGTATATTATCATATAATTAATATAAAAATAGTCACATATTTGTTACAATATGAGATATTATTATAATATGGAGAGTCTAATGAAAGTCTTATTATGGCTGATTTTTTTAGTTATACCTATTTTTGCTTCTTCTAATATTTATGTAAATTTAGAGTTAGATAAAGCAATAGAGATATTAAAACAAAAGAATCTTGAAGTAAATGTAGCAAAATTTGAGGAACAAATAAAAGAGTATGAACACGAGTTGGCAAAAGCTCACAACTATGGTAGATTAGATTTTATTCAAAGTGCAGTTCGCTCAAATGATGCTGGAAATGTATTTGGTTTTAAACTTCAAAGTAGAGAAGCAAGTTTTTCTGATTTTGGTTTTTCTGAAATTGGGAGTGGAATAAATACTCAACCAAAAGATTTAAACTATCCAAATACAAGAAATCATTTTCAAACAAAACTACAGTATAAATTACCTATATATACAGGTGGAAAACTAGAACAGTATGGAAAAATTACAAAAGCTTTACAAAAGCTTAGTATTATTGAGACACAGAAAATACTGAATGAAAAACTATATCAGCTTAAAAAAAGCTATTATGATATATATCTTCTAGATACATATATTCATAACCTTAATATTATCAATAAAAATATGGATAGATTAGAAATAATGGCTCAAAGTATGATTGATGAAGGGTATGCAAAAAAGGTTGACTTACTAGAAGTACAATCAAAAAAAGCAAATGTAGTTAGAATGATAAATAAGGCAAAAGCAAACAAAGAGTTAGTCTATCATTTTATATCTTTTTTATTAGATACAAAAGTAAAATCAGTATCAGGGGATGTAAAAAATATAGTCTTAAAAGAGAAGGACATAGAAAAAATTTTACAGAACAACCTAGATATAAAAAAAGCAAAACAGGGTTTATATGTAACAACAATGGCTATAGATTTACATAAGGCTTCAAATCTTCCTGAAATAGGAGCTTTTGTTGAATATGGTAGTGCAGATGATAGATTTTTAGCAGACTTTACAGAGCATGATGCATATACTTTTGGAATGCAGTTAAAATGGAATATATTTAACGGTGGAGCTAGTAATAACGCTATAGAAAAAGCAAGAGTAGAAAATTTGAAAGTTCAGTCTCAAGTAAATTTAGCTAAAAAAGGTATAGTTTTACAAGTAGCAAAAATACATACTGAGATAAAGAGTTATAATTTTGATATTGATAGTTTAAAAAAAGAGATTGAGTTAACAAGAAGTATATATAAAAACTATTTAGGCAGGTATCAAGAGAAGTTAATATCTATAAACGATGTTATTATAAAACAGTCTTTAGAGATACAAAAAGTATTGAAATTAAATGAAGTTCAACATAATAGAACAAATAAGATATTAGAACTAGAAAAAATATCAAATGGAGAAGTGATATGAAAATATTGATTACATGTATAAGTTTTTTAATGACATTAGTAGTTCAAACTTATGCAGGAGAGTTAAGCTTAACAGGCAGTGTTATCTCGGACAATCAAAAAATGATAACAAGCAGGTATATGGGATTTGTAAAAAATGTATATGTAAGTGAAGGTGGACAAGTTAAAAAGGGAGAGCTTTTATATGAAATAGATTCAAAAGAGATAGATAGTGCAAAAGTACAAGTAGAACTTGGAATTTCACAAGCTAGACTCTCTTTTCAAATGTACCAAAATCAATACCAAAATGTACAATTAAATCTAGAACGTCATAAAAGACTTTATAAAAAAGATATGGTCTCAAAGTTTGACGTAGAAAATTTGGAGTTAGCAAGTAAAAATCTTGAAGCAATGGTTCTTATCTCTAAAAAGCAGATTAAGCAGGCAAAAGCTAGATTACAAGAAGTATTGAATCAATATAAATACCTCAAAATTGCATCACCAAATGATGGTGTTGTTATACAAAAAAATATAAAAGTAGGTGAAATGGCAATGCCAGGTATGCCTGCAATCGTACTTTCAGATTTAAGTAACCTAAAAATTTCAACAGAGATATCGGAGAGTAACCTAAAAGAGATAAAAGTTGGTGATAAAGTAGATTTTGAAATTCCGTCTTTAAATATAAAAGGGATAGGAAATATAGACTCTATTATACCAAGTTCAAATCCTTTGACACATACCTTTAGATTAAAAGTCAATTTTGATACAAAAGGATATATGGTTTATCCCGGTATGTATGCGACGGTCAAGGTAAAATGAAAAAAGACTATAAAGTAAAAGACATTGCAGGATATCTTGCAAAAACTTTTTTACATAATCCTTTAACACCACTGTTGGCAGTGTTTATACTCTTAATAGGGTATATATCTTTAGTTATAACACCAAGAGAAGAAGATCCTCAAATAGCAATAAGTGGAGGAACTATTGTTGTAGCTCTTCCTGGATCTACACCAAAAGAGATAGAGCGAGTCATAGTAAAACCACTTCAAAGAAAGATAAAAGAGATACAAGGTGTAGAGCATATATATGGCGTAGCAACAGAAGATGTAGGTATTGTAAATGTTATGTATTACATTGGAGAAGAGAAAGAGGCTTCAAATTTAAAGTTATATGATAAGGTAATGCAAAATATGGCAGAACTTCCAAAAGGAGCAATGCAGCCATTAATAATGCCTTTTGATATAGATATAGATATTCCTATACTCTCAATGGCATTTTATTTAAAAGAGAATAGTTCTTTTGATGAGGTGAGTTTATATAAAAAAGTTGATGAGATAAGAAACAGGCTTGCTTTAGTAAAAAATATAGCAAAGAGTGAGATAAAAGGTGAAGCAAAAGAGCAATACAATATAGAAGTTGATTTAGGAAGACTATCTGGTTTTAATATATCTTTAGGTCAGGTTGCAATTGCACTTGAATCTCTTATGGTAAATGTCCCAAATGTAAAAAATAGAACCAAAGATGGAAAATTAGTAGTTTTTGGAATTAAAAATGCTCTTGATGATGAAAAAGATTTAAAGAATCTAATTATAGCTCAATATGGTGGTTCTCCAATTTATCTTAAGGATATAGCAAAGGTTAGTAGAGGAAGAGACATACAAAATCATAAGCGTGCTCAAATATCATTTAGAGTAGATGGCAAGTTTACTCATATACAAGACCAAGTTACATTGACTTTATCCAAATTAAGAGGAACAAATGCTGTTGTTATTGCAGATGATGTATTGCAAATTATGGATGAGATTAAAGAAGAACTTAATAAAGACGGCATAGGTTTTATAGTTACAAGAAACTATGGGGTAAGAGCTAATAAAGCTGTAAATGACCTTGTAATGAATCTTGTGGTATCTATAGTTATAATTTTTATATTACTTGTATTTACTTTGGGTTTTAGAGAGTCTTTGATAGTTACATTTTTAGTTCCTGCTATATTGGCAGTGACTCTTTTTGTTGCATATTTAGGAGACCAAACAATAAACAGAATCACTCTTTTTGCACTTATACTTAGTTTAGGTCTTTTAGTTGATGCGGCAATTATAGTAATAGAAAATATTCACAGACATATGCATATGAAATATAATGAAAAAAAGAGTATGGATGATATAGTAGTAGAAGCTACTGATGAAGTAGGAGCACCAACAAATATAGCAACCATAGCAATTATACTTACTATGGTACCTATGGGTTTTGTAGGGCAAATGATGGGGCAGTTCATGAAACCAATACCTCAAAATGTTCCTGTAACCATATTTGCTTCTTTGGTTTTAGCTTATATATTTGCTCCTTATTTAGCAAAAAAGCTATTAAAAAAACCAAAACATAAAGATTTAAAAGAGGCAGAAAATGAATAAGTTTGAAGAGATTATATACTCTATTTTAAATTCAAAATTTAAAAAATTTTTAGTTTTATTTATCATTTTTTTAGCTTTTATAGGCTCTTTAATGATGTTTCCTTCGAAGTTGGTACAAGCAAAAATGTTACCTGGTAAAAGTGCTAATACATATTCCATTTACGTAGATTTACCAAATGGTAGTTCTTATATTGAAACTTCAAAAGTAACCAGATGTATAGTTAAACTTTTACAAAAAGAAAAAGAAGTAGAAAACATAGAGATATTTTCTGGTATGGGTGCTCCTTTGGATTATGCTGGTTTAGTTAAAGGATCAGCCTTTAAAAGTGGAGAGAATATAGCTGAAATAGTTGTAAATCTAACAGATGTTGATTTAAGAGATGAGAAGAGTTTTTCTATGGTACATCGTCTTCGTCCTATTGTTCAATCAAGTTGTGAAAGTATAAAGAATGGAACAAGTATTAAGATGGTAGAAGAACCAGCGGGACCTCCTACTCTAGCAGCTGTTGTAGTTGAGTTATATGGTAAAGATGGATCAGATTTGAGCAGTCTTGGAATGAAAATAAAAGATATATTGAAAAATACTGAAGGCTTAGTTGATGTAGATACTCTAGAAGATGATATATACAAAAAATTTGAACTTAGTATTAATAAAGAAAAAATCATTCGAGCAGGTCTTAGTATAAAACAGGTCAATGAAATATTGTATCTTGCATTTGAAGGTATAGAAATAACAGTAAAAAACAGTGAAAAGTCACCAGATCAGATACCTCTGTTTTTAGTTTTAAAAGATGAGAGTAAGAGTCTAAATACATTTAGTAAAGTTTCATTGCAAAGAAAATTATCATCTTTGAAATTGATGAATAAAAAAGGGCTAATGATACCACTAAATGAACTTATAAGTATTGATTTAAAAGAATCAAAACCAACGTTGATGTCGAAAAATCTTCAGCGAGTTATAACTATAGTAGCTGAAGCAGATATGGTATCTCAAGTTTATCCATTACTTGAAGCAAGAAATAAAATAAAAGAAAAACTCTCAGATGACTTTGAAATAACAAATGATTATTTGTTTAACTTAATTTTAAAAGATAAAAAAACAGATAAAGAGTATAATCTAGTTTGGGATGGAGAGATGAAAGTAACTATGGATACATTTAGAGACTTAGGGGCTGCATTTATAGCAGCTCTTGTTATTATCTTTTTATTAATGGTTATTTATTATAAAAGTTTTGCTTTGAGTGGAATTGTACTTTTAGGAAGTTTTCTTTCTATTATTGGAGTTATAGTAGGGCATTGGATAATAGATATGTTTACACACGAAACATTTTTCTTAACAGCTACGTCTTTAATAGGATTTATTGCATTAATGGGAATTAGTTCAAGAAATTCTCTACTGCTTATTGACTTCTCAGTCTCTTTAATAAAAAATAAAAAGATAGAAAAAAGGCGTGCTATAGCTATCTCAACTGCAACACGTGCAAAACCTATATTTTTAACAGCGGTTACAATTTTGTTGGCTTCTTCTATGCTTGTAGTCGACCCTATATTTGGTGGTTTAGGAGTTGCTTTAATTTTTGGTACAGTTGCAGCTGTAGTAGTGTCTCTTGTTTTTATTCCTGTGCTTATGGATAATACCAAAGCAATATAGGAAAATAAATAACTAGAGGGTATTAGTTGCCCTCTAACCTCTAATTGGTAAGAGTTTTTTACTTGTAAACATTCTCATACATTTATAAAACAAAAGATATTTTTTAATAGATTCTAATTTTTTACTTTTTCTTTCATCTAAAACTATAAATACTTCTTCTAATGCTCTTTTTTCAGTAATACTCAAGTTAGTCATATATTGCCCTTATATATTTCTTTGAAGAAATTATTATACTAAAATACTTATTAAACATAAGTTAAAGCTAACATAATAAACTTAAAAATAGTTATTAAATACATTATAATTTATGTTTTATATTTTATTAATATTTTAATATTGTATTTAAAGTGTATTTTATACAGTAAAACGTATAAATAAAGATGTAAAGTAAAATTGGGTATAATCTTTTAAAAAATTAGGAGCATTTATGGCAACAGTTGGAATGAGCGACCTTAAAAAGGGTTTGAAAATTGAGTTAAATGGAATACCATATAAAATAGTTGAATATCAACACGTAAAACCTGGAAAAGGTGCGGCATTTGTAAGATGTAAAATAAAGTCTTATGCAAATGGAAAAGTTATAGAGAAAACATTTCATGCAGGGGATAAGTGTGAAAAACCTGATCTTGAAGATAAAACAATGCAATATCTTTACGACGATGGTGAAATGCTTCAATTTATGGATACAGTTACTTATGACCAAATTGGTTTAACTTATGACCAAGTTGGAGATGTAGCAAAGTGGATTATAGACGGAATGAATGTAGAGATGCTTTTTCACAACGGAAATGCAATTGGTGTAGATGCTCCTGCAGTAGTAGAGCTTAAGATTGTTGAAACTCCACCAAACTTCAAAGGTGATTCTCAAGGTGGTAAAAAACCAGCAACTTTAGAGAGTGGAGCAGTTGTTCAAGTTCCTTTTCATGTTCTTGAAGGCTCAGTAATAAGAGTTGACACGGCTAAAGGCGAATACTTAGAAAAAGTAAAATAGTCTACATTTAAGGGTAGTTGTGTTATTAAAAGAGTTTTATAAAAAAAGAGATGATAGAGTAGATTTAAAAGCAACTTTACAAGAAGTTGTTGAAAAAATGTATAAACAATCATTACGATATATGGTTATACTTAATTCAAAAGACCTACCTGTTGGTATCTTAACTGAGCGTGACATACTTTTTTTGTATAATGAAAACGTTGATTTTAACACAACAAATGCCTTTAGTAAATCAACCAAAGGATTAGTTAAAGCACACTCTAATAGAGAGCTTGAATATGCACTTAATTTTATGGTTGATCATAATATAAGACGAGTCATAATTATAGATGATAAAGATAAATTCTTAGGTGTTGTAGAACAAGAAGAGATTATCTTTGAATTTGAAGCAAAGAGTACTAGGTGTGATTTTAAAATATTTGAGATGCTTCTTAATGAATCAAAAGCATTAGGTGTAGATAGAAAAACAACTCTTAAAAGAACACTTGAAATTATGAGAACTAAAAATTTTGGTTCTATTTTGATAACTAATGATGAAGAGTCTATAGGAATACTTACAGAAACAGATATACTAGAACTTGCAAAAAACAATATAGATAAAGAAAAAAGTGTAGAACATTTTATGCACTTTCCTATTTTTAAAGTTTCAATAAAAACTACTATGCAAGAGTGTATAACTCTAATGCGAACAAAAAAAATACGAAGAATTATTGTTGAAGAGATAGATGAATATGGCAAAAAAATAGACTATATTATAACCTCTAAAGATATATTAAATAATCTTCAAGGTAACTATTCTAAGTTTTTAGAGAAAAAATTAAAATCACAACGAGCCACTTTTGAAAATTTACAAGATTTGGTTATAGAAGCATATGATTTTGGTGACTCTCAAGTTATTAGCTGGGCAAATAGGTCTGCAAAAGAACGTTTATGTGTAAACATAGATGATTCTTTAAAAAAAATAATACCATCATATGTAGTTCAAGAACTTATTAAAGAGTGTGCGAAAACTATCAGTTATTATAAAGAAAGAGTAGAAATAGACGGTAGACTTTATCGTCTTAGTGCAAGTAGTGTAAGTATGTTTGGAACTAGTGTTATAAAAATACTACTTAGTGATTTTACTGAACTTTATCTTACAAATAGAGAGTTGCATGAGCAAGTTGATATTATGAGTGATTCTATGAGCGAACATGAATCTATGCAAAATGAGATTTTAAATCAACACTCTATTGGCATAGGATATATCTCGATGGAAGGAGAAATACTTTTTGTCAATGATTATGTACTTAATCTTCTTGGATACAGAGAAGATGAACTTCTGGGAAAAAACATATTAGAAATTACGCATAGAGATGATCATGATAAAACACTTGCTAAGAAAGATACTAGATTTAACACAGAAGATACGACAGAGGTAAATGTTGAAAAAAGGTATCTTCATAAAGAAGGATACCCTGTGTGGATTCATATCTCAATGTCAATATCTAGAGGAAAAGATGGAAAACCTCAATATGTTATTGGTTTTATAAAAGATATACGAGGACGAAAAGAGAGTGAAAAAAGACTTAAATTAGCTTCAGAAGTATTTGATAATACAAATGAAGGTATAGTTATAACAGACAAAAAACTAAAAATTCAAGCAGTCAATGGTGCTTTTTGTGATATATCTGGATACTCTAATAAAGAGGTGGTTTTAAATAGTGCACTTTTTTTAAGATCAGCTCATCACGATGAGATTTTTTACAAAAACATGTGGCAATCAGTTAAAAAAGATGGCTACTGGAAAGGCGAAATGTGGAGCGTGAGAAAAAGTGGAGAGAGATTTCCTCAATGGCTCAACATAAGTACAATAAAAGATGAAAGTGATAATATAACAAATTATATAGGTGTTTTTTCAGATATTTCAACTATTAAACAATCTGAAGCAGAATTGGAATTTTTAGCTCACCATGATCCATTGACCAAGTTACCAAATAGACTACTTCTTACATCAAGATTGTCACAAGCAATGAAAAGAGCAAAAAGAGAAGGTTCAAAAATAGCAGTTTTATTTTTAGATTTAGATAGGTTTAAAGAGATAAATGACACTTTTGGGCACTCATATGGTGATGAAATATTAACAACAGTTACTACTAGATTTAAAATAGCAATGAGAGAAAAAGATACTATTGCAAGGATTGGTGGAGACGAATTTATAATTCTTATTGAAGAGATGGATGACATTTCTGATATAGACCAGGTTCTATTTAAAATATTGAATGTTTTTAAAGACAAAATTGTTGTTTACCAAAACTCCTTCAAACTTTCTGCTAGTATAGGAGTCTCTATCTATCCAGATGATGGTTTAATGATAGAAGATTTAATAAAAAATGCAGATGCTGCAATGTATCAAGCAAAAGAAGCTGGAAGAAATACATATAGATTTTATACTCAAGAGATGACAGAAAAGCTTTTTAGAAAAATGACTATTAAAAACGAGATAGAAAGAGCTCTTAAAAATAGAGAGTTTACACTTCATTATCAGCCACAAGTTTCTCTTTATAGCAATAAAATCTTAGGTGCAGAAGCACTTGTAAGATGGAACCATCCTAAAAAAGGTTTAATATATCCAGATAAATTTATCGAGATTGCAGAGAGTACCAAACAGATAGTAGATATAGGACAATTAGTTTTAGAAATGGCATGTATGGATGCAAAAGAGTGGATAGATAAAGAAAATTTTAATGGTAAGATAGCCATAAATGTTTCTGCCGTTCAAATAAAACAGGGTGATTTCTATGAAGTAGTAACTTCTATTTTGGAAAAAACTGGGCTTAGTGGACATTTTTTAGAATTAGAACTTACTGAGAGCTACATGATGGAAAATCCTAAAGATGCAATAATTCTTTTTAAAAAATTAAAAAATTATGGTATTACTCTTTCAATAGATGATTTTGGAACCGGTTATTCATCTTTAAGTTATCTTAAAAAACTTCCAGTAGATAAACTAAAGATAGATAGATCATTTATAATGGATATACCAAACGATAAAGAAGATATGGCAATAACAAGTACTATTATAGCAATGGCTAAAAGTTTAGGATTAAGTGTTATTGCAGAGGGAATAGAGACAAAAGAACAGCATCAATTTTTGAAAGATAAAGGTTGTTATGAAGCACAAGGCTTTTTTTATGGTAAGCCTGTAGAGTTAAAAAAATTTAAAGATTTTTTAGGAAAAAATAGATGAAGTATATTATTATAGCAAGTGTATTGTTTTTATTTTTAGGATGTTCAAATGAACCTATTGACGGGGCTGCTTTATATAAACAAAAATGTGCAAATTGTCATGGAAAGTTTGCCAGAAAGTCTGCTTTAGGAAAATCTCAAGTAATAGCAAATTGGTCTAAAGAAAAAATAAAAAATGCAGTTATAGGATATCAAGAAAAAACATATGGACGAAGTATGAAAGGTTTAATGAGATCAGAAGTTAAATCTTTAAACGAAGAGCAAGTAGATGCACTTGCAAACTATATTTCTAATCTAAATCATTAAACTTCTTGATAGTGGAGTTTTAGTCCATCCTCTCCCATTATAAAACCTTGGATGATTATCTTTCCATCGTGAACTAACTTATGATGTTTTTTGCATAGTGGAATAAGATTATACTTATGGTTTTTATGGAAATGGTCTATATTCCCATGTTCATCTGAGTTTTTCTGTTCATTTATGTGGTGCACATCATCAACATCTTCATCACACAAAGCACACTTACTAAGATAAACTTCTTTGTTATATTTACTTCTTTTTCTCTTTTTTAAACGTTCAAGTTCGCTATATTCTCCTGCTATCTCTTTTCGTATATCATAAGCAGCAGCTATAAATTCTTTATCCATATGGAGTGATTTGGCAAACTCTAAACCATAAAGACTGCTACCACTTCCAAGTTCTAGTTTTCTATTGTATATAAGCTTGTCTTCTTTTTCATCATAGCTGACTCCAAGATGAAGATAGACAAGTTTTTTTAGTTTTTTGATTCTTTTTATCTCAGAGAGTTGGTGTAAATGAGTTGCAAAAATATACAAAGACTTTATGTTATAAAGTTTTTCCATAGCACTCGCCACAATCGCAAGTGCAGATTGTGTTTCTGTTCCGTGACTTATCTCATCACCTAAAACAAGCGAGTTTTCGGTTGCTCTATTAAATATATTTTTAAGTTCCAACATCTCAACTGTAAAAGTAGAAAGTCCTTTATACAGATTGTCATGACTTACAATACGAGTAAATATTTTATCAAAAGTAACAAACTTCATACTTGCAACTGGTACAAAAAAACCAGCTTGAGCCATGATGACACTGATGCCAAGACTTTTCATTAAAGATGATTTTCCACTGGAATTTATTCCGTATAGAAGCATACCTCGGATTTCATCTTCTATGCCAGATTCTAGCATGATATGATCGTGATTTATACTTTTTACAATATTTCCTAAAAGAACATCATTTGGTACATAGATACCATTTTCTTCGCGTGATTCTATAAGTGGATGGCGAAGTCCAATTGCTTCAATGAATCTGTTTTTGTTCTCCATCTCTAAGATAGTTGGGCGAGAGTAGTTGTACAAATTTGCACATTTTGCATTTGAGAGTGCTACATCTAAAGTTCCTATAAAACTGATAAGTTGTTCTAGTGTATGAGAAAACATAGTCTCTATCTTCTCTAAACTCTCATCAAATCTCTTTTTGACAAGTGCTATCATCTTTACATTGGCAGTTGTTATCTCTTTTGATATCTCTTCAGTAAGTTGTGATGTTATTTTTACTGAGTTTTTAAGCACCTTAAAACTAAAGTCTTTAAAAAAGTGATGTTCTCCATCAATAGTGACAAAACTCTCATGAAGTCTCTCTTTTATCATTGCGTATCTATTTTTAGTCAAAGTTATATAGTACCCTTCGCTGTCAAGCCAACCAATACTTACTGCATTTTTTGCATTATCTTCAAAAAGTGAGTTTACATGTAAACTTATAGCTTCTATACTTTTGATACTCTTTGTTTTTTTGTTAATGATTGTGTCTATCTGAGGATGTATTCCTTCTAAAAATAGATTTTCATTTATCTGCTCTTTTCTAAACTTTGCACAACTATCGAGTACAAAAGTCGAGTTAAGAATTTTACGAAGCTCTTCACATTCATCATATAGATTCTTTGGTGTATTTATTTTTTTAAACTGTGCTTCTTTAAAGATACTTAGTATAGATTCAAGTGAAGTGTTTAGATAATCGAGCTCCAAAGGATGAAGTTTTTTAAGTTGTATTCTTCTTAAAATCCTCTCCAAATCATAAACCTGTTTTAGAGCAACTTCAAATTTTTTATAATCACTCAAAAGCTGTTCACTTAAATCAAAACGTTCATTTAGTGTTTTTATATCGCATATAGGATTTAAGAGTCTCTCTTTTAAAAGACGTTTTCCAATGGCCGTAGAAGTATGGTCTATTAGTGAAAGCAGTGTCATCTCATGTGGATTTTTAGATATGATTCCAAGTTGTTCTAAGGCGTTGTTTCCTATGTACATGTAACGCTTGTTTCCAAGCATAGTAGGGCGGCTCATTTTCTCTATGATGTTCTCGTCATGTTCAATTATAAAATCACAAAGAATTGCAAGAGATTCACTTGCATAGGGATGACGTTCTATGTCTAAGTACTCGATAGGAGTAAGTAAAGAACGAATTGAGTATATCTTTTCAAAAAGAGTATTCTGGTAAGTTATTTTAGCTCTTTTTTTATTGATACTGTAGTGAATAGACGAGTTAATCTCAAGGTAGTTTTTTACCCACTCTTTATCTATAGAGTCAGAGTTAAAAGTGAGAACTACTTCACTGGTTTTATAAGTTTGTAAAAGGTTGAAAATCTCATCAAGAGCATACGTTTTATCCTCTCTTGTTCCATGGATTTCGTTTATGATGGTTTTTCCGGTACTTACGTCTATGGCAGAATAGCCAATAGAGTATATCTGATGGTTACAATCAACAAGTAAGGAAACCAGATAATTTTCACTAGATTCTATTAAGTAGTCAAAATTTGTACCAGGGCTTATAATATTAGAAATATAACGTTTTACATGAGGTGGTTCACCTTTTTGGCGAACTATGACTATGGTGTATTTTTTAGTTTGAATTATACGGTTTAGGTACCTCTCAAGAGAGACTGAAGGTACGCCTGCTAAGAGTGGGTTTGAGGTTGAGTTCTCTATGATAGATTTGTTTTTACGGGTAAGTTGTATGTTTAAAAGTTCACTAATCTCTTTAGCTTTTCCTATTTGCAACTCTTCATTGTTTACTTCATAAGTTTCAAAAAAACTTCCTATCTCCATAAGAACTACAGTGTTTGAGCCATACTTTTTCTCAAAAAACAGTTGCAAGTCAAAATATATCTCAGTTAAAAGTCTGTTTTTGGAGTTTAGTATCTGTGTAACTTCTGCGTTCATCTTTTTAGTTTTATCCTCTTTACATGTAAAGATTTATTATACTAAAGATAGTATAAAATTTTGGTTTAAAAGCTTTACATGTAAAGAATTTTTAGTATAAACTTTTAGACTTAATTTGTAAGAAAGAAAATAGTATAATGTCTATATCGGTTTAACCACAAAATAAAAGAAAATAAACAACAAATTTAAGGGAAATACATGCTTTTAGAAGAAATAGATAAGCAATTTGGAAATATAATCAAAGAGTATAAGTCAAATTTTGAAAAACTAAATAGTCAAGATAAGTCTTTAACTATAATATTAGGCATATTATGTTTTATTTTTTTCATTTTAGTTGGTATATTACTTTGGGGTGCAAATGCTAACACCGAACTAGTTTATAAAATTTTTCTAGGTTTGGTATATTCCATTTTTATTATATATTTTCCTATAATTATTTGTGGAATTTATATGAGGCAAAAGATAAAAATAAGAAAATAGGTATGCAAAAAATATTTACCATAAATGTGGCAACAAACCCTTAAATTTCAAAAGAGTACATTTTGTTAGAAACAGTGGCAAGTGCATTGGTTAATAAAATTAATTCAAAATAAAGAATCAAAAAACTAATAAAAGAATTTAGAACAAAATCTTAATATAAGATTTAGTGAAAAAAGTTTATATTTTTTAACTAAATAAAGGAGTATAATTAGATATGTAGAGGTTGCTGTTTGGAGAGTGACATGCTGTACAGTGGAGATATGCGGCACTATAGTAGGAAGATGGTGTGGTTCTATTTTTTGTTAGAAGTATTTGCAATATTTTTGGTTTTTAGAATAACTTACTTTTTTGTGCAAGATTATTTGTATTCTTCTTTTATTGTATTGATGATTTTTCCACCTATTTATAGATTGTTGAAAAAATTGTATGATATTGATATCCATGACAATGAATTGTTTAAAAAAATAAAGAAGAAAAGAAGTAATTATACTTTGTATACATTTTTTTAAAGGCGATAGTGGTATAATTGCGCTAAAAATATAAAAGCGAAATATGATACAACTAACAAATATATCTAAAAGCTTTGCTATGCAAGAGCTTTTCTCAAATCTTAATTTTAGACTAAATTCACGTAACCGTGTTGGATTAGTCGGTCGAAATGGTAGTGGAAAATCTACACTTTTTAAACTCATTTTGGATGAAGAACATCCTGATTCTGGCGAAATTTCTATTCCTAAAAATTATAAGATAGGCTCACTTGAACAACATCTCAAATTCAGTGAAAAGACTCTAAAAGAAGAGGCTGCTTTAGCACTTGATGAGGACATGAAGTATGATGTTTACAGAGTAGAGAAGATACTTTTTGGACTTGGATTTACAAAAGCAGATTTAGATAAAGACCCACTATCTTTTTCTGGTGGTTATCAAATACGTATAAATCTAGCCAAACTTCTAGTGACTGAACCAAATCTTCTTCTTTTAGATGAGCCAACCAACTATCTTGATATTGTATCTCTTAGATGGTTAAGAACATTTCTAAAAAGTTTTGAGGGAGAAGTTATACTCATCACTCATGATAGAGATTTTATGGATAGTGTTACAACTCATACTATGGGAATTGTACGAAAAAAACTAAGTATTATTGAGGGCGGAACTAGAAAATTTTATGAGCAGTTAGAAGCCAATGATGAGTTACATGTAAAGAGTAAAGAATCTCAAGACAGAAAGATAAAAGAACTTGAAGAGTTTATAGCTAAAAATAAAACAAGAGCTTCAACCGCAACAAGAGCACAATCAAAAGTAAAAGAGTTAGAGAAGATAGAAAGACTTGATGATATAGTAAATGAAGCTACTTTAAAGTTTGATTTTAATTTCAAACCAACACCTGCAAAGATACTTCTTGATGTAAAAGATTTGAGCTTTGGATACTCAAAAGATAAAATTCTTTTCAAAGATATATCTTTTCATCTTAAAAAGGGCGAGTGTCTTGGGATTATCGGTAAAAATGGAAAGGGTAAATCAACACTTTTAAACACACTCGCTGGAGAGTTAAAACAACTAACAGGTGATATTCATATGCATGTTAGTACAGCTTTTGGTCATTTTGGACAGACCAATATAAATCATCTTAATCTTAACAAAACAGTTTTTGAAGAGATATACAACTCAAAGACTGAACTTAGTATGAGCAGAGCAAAGAGTATCTGTGGAGCAATGATGTTTAGTGGAGAGAGTAGTGACAAAAAGATTTCACTGCTCTCCGGTGGTGAAAAGAGTAGGGTAATGCTTGGTAAGATTTTAGTTGATGAAGTAAACCTACTATTTTTGGATGAGCCAACAAACCACTTGGATATGGACTCTATAGACTCACTAACAAGTGCAATACAAAATTTTGAAGGTGGTGTTATAATTGTAACTCACTCTGAAGAGCTGCTAAGAAGAGTAGCAAACAGACTAATTATCTTTAGAAAAGATGGAGCTCAGTATTTTGACAGAGGTTATGATGAGTTCTTAGAGAAGATTGGTTGGGAAGAGGAAGAAGTTGTCAAAAAAGAAAAATCTGCTCCAAAATCAAATCACCATGAAAACAAAAAAATAAGAGCCGCGCTTATACAAGAGAGAAACAAAAAAACGTCTCCACTGAAAAAAGAGTTAGAAAAACTTGAAAAATTAATCATAAGAACAGAAGAATCACTCGAAGTCAATCAAGCAGAGCTTGTAAGACTTTCAAGCAGTGGACAGAGTTCTGAACTAGTAGACTTGTATAAAGAAGTTGCTATTCAAGAGAGTTTGATTGAAGAGAGTTTTGAAGCTTTAGAAGTAGCACAACATGAGTTTGATGATATAATGGAGTATTATGAAACGAAAATTACAGAGCAGACTCAAGAGTAAAAGTCGTACTATTGACAAAGGGCGCATAAGAAGTGTACTTATCGCTTGCGAAGACAGTGTCTCTGCGCCCACATATTTTAATAAAATACTATATAAACTAAAAGAGACTAATAAGTTGTCATTAGACTCTCTTATAATCCCTCATACCGGTAAAACGCATCCAAGTGGAGTTTTAAAAGATTTGATGCTATATAAGAGTCAAAGTGGTAAAACTTTTGAAGACTATGATAGCTGTTGGATAGTAATTGACAGAGATAAAAGCTTTTTAGGTCGTGGTGGACACTCAAAAAAAGACTTTAACAGAACTCTAAAAAAAGCCAAAAAATTTAAAATAAACGTAGCATACTCAAATCCTTCATTTGAGCTTTGGTATCTTCTTCACTTTACATGTAGAAAAACTCCGATTGACAGACACAAGGTTGTAGAACTTGTAGTTGAACATATAAAAACACTCGATGAAGATAAGTACAGAAACTTGGCGGTTGGAAATATTAAAAGTGAAAAAATGACAAAGCAAATATTTAAAGATATGCAAGAGCTTCAAAAAACTGCTATCATAAATGCAAAAAAATTGAAACGCTTTCATAAAGAAAAAAGAAGAAGAGTTGACCCAGAAAATGCAAATCCACTTACAAATATAGATAAACTCATAATAGAGTTAAACAATATAGATAAATTATGCTAAAATTCGGTTATGAATAAAAATATAGAATTAGGGGTAGTAAATACCCTACGGATTGACAGAGATAGTGACCACGGTTTTTACTTAGTTGCAGAAGATGAAGATGATATACTTCTTCCAAAAGCTTATGTAACTGAGGATATGAATATAGATGACGAGATAGAAGTTTTCGTTTATACTGATTCAGAAGACAGGTATGTTGCAACGACGGAAAGACCAAAAGCTATGCTTGGTGAGTTTGGATACTTTGAAGTTGTAGGAGTTGAAAGTTTTGGTGCATTTGTGGACTGGGGTTTGCAAAAAGACCTTTTTGTTCCTAAAAAGTATCAGAAGATTCCTCTTGAAGTTGGAATGAAGTTTGTTTTTAGAGTATGTAAAGACGAAGACAGCAATAGACTATTTGGGGCACATAAGTTTAAAGAGTTCATTCATAGCGATATTGAAGAGTTAAATGTAAATCAAAAAGTAGACATTATCATAAGAGAGAAGACTCCACTTGGATTTAAAGTTATAGTTGATAACAAATACGAAGCAATGATATTTCATAATGAGATTTTTGAAGATATTTGGATAGGACAGAAAAAACAGGCTTACATTAAAAAAATAAGATCAGATAAAAAAATGGATATTTGCCTTCAAAAAATAGGCAACAAAGATGAAAGTAAAGAAACAGCAATCCACAGAGTGCAAAAAGTACTCAAAGCCAATGGTGGAGAGCTAGAGTGTAATTATAAAAGTGATCCAGAACTTATAAAAGAGCTTTTTGGACTTAGTAAAAAGAATTATAAAAAAGCACTCACGGAATTACTAGAGAAAAAAATCATTACTCTTGATGAGAATGGAATCTATTTAAAGTGATAGCCATAATAGGTGCAGGAGCATCAGGTCTTGTCGCAGCTTTGGTTGCAGCAAGACATGGTGCAAAAGTTCATATATATGAAAAAAACAAAAAAATAGGAAAAAAGATATTAGCTACTGGAAACGGTAGATGTAATGTCACAAACCGACACATAGAACTTTCCAACTACCATGGCACAAATCCCTCTTTTGTAAACCCTTCTCTTAACCGTTTTGATGCTTCTGCATGTAAATTTTTTTTTGCTGAACTTGGAGTTGAATTAGTAGAGGGACAAAGAGGTCGCTTATACCCAAGAAGCTTGCAGTCTTCTAGTATAGTTGAGCTTTTAGTATATGAGTGCAGACGTTTAGGTGTAGAGTTTTTTTTAGAGCAAGAAGTAAAAAATATCAAGAAAAAAGGCGATGGTTTTTCTTTACATGTAAACGATAAATCTTTACATGTAAAAAGAGTATTAGTTGCAACTGGTGGACTTGCTATGCCAACTCTTGGAAGTTGTGATAGCGGATATGAGTTTGCTAAAAGTTTTGGTCATAATATAATACCTACTCACCCTTCATTGGTTCAGCTTGAATGTAGAGAAGATTTAAAGTCTGTCAGTGGAGTGAAAGTTGAAGGAAGTATAGAAGTTTATGAAGATGGACAAAACAGGACTCACGCAACAGGAGATATACTCTTTACAAACTATGGTATATCAGGTTCAGCAGTTCTTGATGTAAGCCGTGTTGTTTCTCACTCACTGCTTTATAACAGAAAGATAAGTGTAAAGCTTGATTTGCTACCTGAGTACTCAAAAGAGCAACTGAAAAACTTATTAAAAAAACGATTAAAACACTCTAATGGCAAAAGTATAGCTTTGTGGTTGGATGGTTTTATAAACTCAAAACTTGCAAGATTCATAGAAAAATCTTTACATGTAAACAGTGCAGATGAGCTCAACAATAAAGAACTTACAAAACTGGTATATACTCTTAAAAATCTAACATTGAATGTAATCGATACAAAAGGTTTTAAAACAGCCGAAGTAACTGCAGGAGGAGTCAGTACAGATGAGATTGACTCACAAACTATGGAATCACGTCTTCAAAAAGGACTTTTTTTTAGTGGAGAAGTAGTTGATATTGATGCTGATTGTGGAGGTTATAATCTTCATTGGGCATGGGCTAGTGGGTATTGTGCTGGAATGCAAATCAGTAAATAATTTAAATGTGTAACTTTTAAATTATTGGCTTAAATCCTCATTTTATAAAAATATTAACGTATTGAATTTTATATAGTAAAAAAAGAACAGTTTTTGCTTATTTGTTTATGGATCAAATGGATAAGGAAAATAATGAAATTTTTAGTAGTAGATGATAGTAAAACAATGAGAAGAATTGTTGCAAATACATTAAATAATATAGGTTATAAAGACGTTACTTTGGCAGAAGATGGAAGTGATGCGATGAAAAAAATGAAAGTAAACCAGTACGATGCCATCATGACAGATTGGAATATGCCACGCATGAATGGACTAGAACTTGTTCAAAGTGCGAGAAAGATGGAGAGATATAAAGAAATCCCAATTATAATGATAACTACAGAAGGTGGAAAAGAACAAGTTATAACTGCACTAAGAAATGGCGTAAATAATTATATTGTTAAACCTTTTACTTCAAAGACATTAATGGAAAAACTAAAAGATATTATATAAGTAAGTTTATCTAAAAGCACACTTATATTTAAGTGTGCTTTTTTGATTTGTTAGAGTATGCCTAATTTATTTAAGAATAAAATAGTAATAGCAATCGGTACAACATATCTAATTAAGAAGTACCATATGTTAAAGAAAAGTAGTGATGTATATTTAGTGAATTTTTCTCGTAACATATTTTTATCTACAAAATAACCAAGAAATACACATATAACTATAGCTGCTATTGGCATTAGAACTGAAGATGTTAGAAAATCCATTAAGTCAAATGCATTCTTGCCAAAAAATGTTAGTGAATCACCATAGCTAGTAGACATAGAGAGCAGTGCAACAATACCTAGGATATAAAACACACTACCACACATTATAGTAGCTTTTTTTCTAGTCATTCCAAATCTTTCAATAAAAAACATTAAAGATGGCTCAATCATAGATACTGCTGAAGTTATACCCGCAAATACAAGAGCAACAAAGAAAGATATAGCTATGACTTGACCAAGTAGTCCCCAACCTGAAAAAATTACTGGTAGCGATATAAATACCAATCCTGGTCCTGCGGAGCTTGGTGCTCCTGCTTCAAAAAGGAATGAGAATATAATAAGACCCGCAATAAGAGCTATACTAGTGTCAACAACTGCAACCATAACAGATGATTTTACAAAGTTTGCATCTTTTGGAAGAGAAGCTGAGTATG
>CBDLTN010000019.1:0-23025 GCA_965306065.1 uncultured Sulfurospirillum sp.
AAGCGATATAAGAGCTAAGAAGTTTTATATGAGAATCTATAGGAAAATTAGGATAAAGATAAGCGTGTAAAGCAAATGCACTTATACCAGCCATACACCATGAAATTATAGACAAGAAATAAGCCTGTCTAGGAACAGAGATATTTTTCCAAGGTTTTTTAAAAAAGTAGTATAAAAATTCTCTATAACACAAATGTAGTATAAAAATAAAACCTAAATTTCTATATATTTGTTTGTTTGCTAAACCATCTATAAATGGACAGACATTTGTACAATATGTTTGTAAAAATACAAGAGAAGTTAATGATAATATATAAAGTACAAATCTAGTTTTAAAACTCAAAAGTTGATATACGTTGTTTTTCATATGTTTTACCTTTTAGATATTTTAATATAAATTAATAAATTAAGCAAAAAAAATTTAGAATTTTGTACTTAATGATAAAAATTCCTATTGACAAATATTTGTCATTTATGTTATAATTTTCTAAATTTAAAAAAGGAAAGAATATGCGTCAATATGAAAGTTATAAATGTGACAAATGTGGTAATGTAGTAGAGGTACAAAATGTAGGTGGAGGTACTTTATCTTGCTGTGGTCAAGATATGGCATGTGTTACTGAGAACTTAACTATGGTAAATCTTATGAAAGCATTTGCTGGTGAGTCTCAAGCAAGAAATAAGTATGAGTATTTTGCAAAAGTAGCTCAAAAAGAAGGTTTTCGTGATATAGCAGAACATTTTCAAAGAGCAGCAAACAATGAAAAAGTACATGCAAAAATGGAACTAGCTCTATGTAATGTAATGGCAGGTGGTGAGAAGTTTGGAGATACAAAAGAGAATCTTCAATCAGCAATAGACGGCGAGAGTTATGAAAATGTAACTATGTATCCAGATTTTGCAGCTATTGCAAAAGAGGAAGGTCACAGTGAAGCAGCAAGATTATTTAAAGGTATAGGAAAGATAGAAGTTGAACATGAAAATATGTTTAAAATGCTTTTAGAGAGACTTGAAGCTGGTGCTGAGCATGTAAGTGAAGATGAAGATGAAGCTTGGTTATGTGAAGTATGTGGACATGTTCATTATGGTAAAAAAGCATTAAAAACCTGTCCTGTTTGTGCTCACGGACAAGAGTATCAATCAAGACTAAATTCAAAAAAGTAGTTTTTTAGTAATAATCTCCTATAATTCGCTTATAGGAGATTTTATGAACCTCAAATATAAAATTATAGCTGTTATTGTTGTTTTACTTTTATCAGTTTCTATTGTTAGCTCAGTTGTTAACTACCGTATAGACGTTAGGGCTACACAACAACAGTTACAAAATATATCTCTACCTTTATCGATAGATAATATCTACACCGAAATCCAACAACGCATGATAGAACCACTCATAGTTTCATCTCTTATGTCCCATAATACATTTGTAAAAGACTGGATTTTAGATGGTGAAAGAGATGTAAAAAAGATTCAAAAATATTTACAAGAAGTTAAAAATGAGTATGGAATGTTTACTACATTTTTAGTTGCAGATGCTACTAAAAATTATTATCATCCAAAAGGGATAATAGACAATATAAATAAAAATAATGTTGAAGATGACTGGTTTTTTCAGTTTAAAGAAAAACCTGATATGTATGAAGTAAATCTTGATTATAATAAACATTTAGGTAGTTCTTTGGTTATGTTTATTAACTATAAAGTAAAAGATTATGTTGGTGATTTTATAGGAACAACGGGAGTGGGTATTGAGCTTTTTGATATAGAAAATATGCTTGATTCATTTAAAGAGAAATACAGATATGATGTGTATTTTGTAAGTGAAGCTGGAGAGATAATTCTTTTTACAGAGCAGTTAAATAAAAGAGGAAATATATCTTCAATTGATGGATTAAAAGATTTGAAGTCTGATATTTATGCAAAACAAATCACAAAATTTGAATATAGCAGTGATGATAAAGAGTACTTACTTAGTACGAAATACATAGAGAAACTAAAACTTTATCTTTTTGTTGAGATTGACAAAAATGAATATATGTCAGATCTCAATAAGACATTTTTTATGAATCTGTTTGTTTCGTTAATTATTACTTTATTAGTAGTGTTAATTATAATTTATACTATTAATATCTATCAAAGACAATTAGAACAATTAGCAGAAGAGGATTCTTTAACAGGACTTGCAAATAGAAGAAAATTCAATGAAGAATTTGAGCATATGTATAATCTTTATAAAAGAAGAAACTTAAAAAAGCTTTCTTTAGTCTTTATGGATATGGATGATTTTAAAAAAGTAAATGACTCATTTGGACATCTTATTGGGGATAAAGTTCTAATAAGACTTGGAGTAATTTTAAAACAACAACTTCGTAAAACTGATGTGGTATCTAGATGGGGTGGTGAAGAGTTTGCTATTCTTTTGGTTGATACTGACAAAGATGAAGTATTTAAGATTGCTGATAAATTAAGAGTATCCATAAAAGAAGATAAAATCTTAAATGAAATTTTAGACACACCAATAACAGTTAGTCTGGGCTTATCTGAACTTACAAGTGGAGACAGCCAAGATGGATTGATAGGAAAAGTTGATGACGCTCTTTATAAGGCAAAGGGTTCAGGAAAAGATAAAATCATAGTTGTTTAAATATCAAATTGAGATAGTATAGATTTAAGGGCAAAAACACTTAAAGAGTTTCCTATAAGCTTATAGCATTGCCTTTTAGTTAATTCCTTTGGAAAGATAAATTCATCTTCAAAACCCATAAGAGAAGCTATTTCATTTGGTTCAAATAATCTAACACCCTCCAAACATGTAAGATAAGCTCCTGAATGCATCCAAGATTTTGAATATGATGAGGTAAAACATGTTGTGTATGCTTTTTTATCATTTCTGTTGAGTATTCTAAAACCATCTTTAAATTTTTCTAGTTTATCTTCTGGTATCAAAAATGGCTCATTTGGTTCATTTATAAACTGGTTTAACTCTTTACATGTAAAGGGTTTTTCTATTGGTTTTAATGGCTTTAGAGAAGCACAAAGATAGTATCTCATGCGCCTGTTTGGAACTCCAAGTTCACTCGGGCATAAAAGAGTTTCACTTATATAATAGTCTCTGCTTTTTAGTGTTTTTAGTAACAATTTTCTTGCTTGGGAGTCCTTAAAAGCTTCTACGTTTTCTAAGCCAATATGAGTTGGTGGAATTTTGCATAAAGATAAGGCATTAAGCACTCCTAAAAAACTGTTACTTCTGCTATCTTCTATATCTTTTTGTACACCTTTTCTAGTGTATGGTTGACATGGTGGTGACATCCATAAAAAATCTACATTTATTGAATCTAGATAATTGGCATCAAACTTTTCAAGATTGAATTTTGTAGCTGTATTTGTATGGTTTGCATTGTATGTGGATATGGCAGCATCGTTTTGATCATAGGCGTGAGTTACTTCTATGTCTAAATCTTCACAAGCTTTAGCAAAGCCTCCTATGCCACAATACAATTCAACTGCTTTAATCACGCATTGCCTTCTTTAAATCTTTTTTTGCTTCATGTTCAAGTAGTATATTATGAGTCTCTTTTATATAAAATTTTACTGCATTTTTTTGCATAGTATTGAATTCTTTGATATTTTGTCCTCTTAGGTACTTGCCATTACCAGTTAAAAAGTCAAATTTATCAATCATATAGGAACCTCTAAACCATCCTAATCTTACATAATCATCTTTTGTTTTTATATAACAGTAGCCATTGTTAAACTCATCTGTAAAAAAAGAGGTGATATTTTCTTTGTATCTCTCTTTAGTATCGTATCCCGTTTTGTTTATCTCTTTTATGATAAATGCTCTAACATCTAAAAATAGCTCTGCTAATTCTGAGTTCATATCTTTATCAAACTGCACTAATAGTCCTCATATAGAGCATATATCCTTTATATAATTCAGATACACCATATACTAAAACTGCAAGTGACGCTACTTTTATAAAAATATCTCTTAATGAAGTTTTATTAAATAGCCCAACAAAATAACCCAATGAAAATAGTGCAGGAATAGTACTAAGACCAAAAATAAGCATAACAAATCCTCCATAAACTGGACTTGCTGTATTTGCTGCAGTTACTGCAAAGAAGTAGACAAAACCACAGGGAAGAAAACCATTTAATAAGCCTAATGAATAAAAGCTAAGATAAGATTTTGATTTTATGAGTTTAACAAATAGAGTCTTATACCATTTTGCATTTGAAAGACTATGTTCTATAATAACCAAAAACTTAACCCAACCTATTAAGGATAGTCCGGCAAATACCATGATAATTCCAGTTATCATTTTTAATATACCATTCATCTGGTCATCAAAAGCAAATGTAGACCCAAGGTATCCAAATAAAACACCCATAGAAACATAAGTGGAGACTCTTCCAAAAGAGTACAAAAGATGAGATAATATCTGTTTTTGTTTGCTAAAACCGGCATCTACTTTGGCACTACTATATGCTACTACTATGCCACCACACATTCCAATACAGTGTCCAAAAGATCCTAAAAATGCTATTGTTATTATTGATATTATATTTACTGCTTCCATGAAATGATTATACAGAAAGTAAGCCATTTTTTTTCTAAAAAGAGAGATCTTTTTTAGCTTTAGAGGGTTGCAAGGGACATTGTGTCCCTGCCACTAAAATGGGCTTTGCTCATTTTGGTGTGTAAGATGGTTTAGCCAAATTTTCCTGTTATGTATTGTTCCGTTTTTTCTTCTTGTGGGTTAACAAAAATCTTCTCTGTTTCGTTGTACTCTATTAGATTTCCAAGGTGGAAAAATGCTGTGTAATCAGCTATACGAGCGGCTTGTTGCATGTTGTGAGTTACAACAATGATAGTGAATTTTTCTTTTAGTTTACTCATAAGATTCTCTATAACTTGAGTGGAAATTGGATCAAGTGCACTTGTTGGTTCATCCATCAAAATAACATCAGGCTTAACTGCTATAGTTCTTGCTATACAAAGACGTTGTTGTTGTCCTCCTGAAAGTGCTGTTCCGCTTTCATGAAGCTTATCTTTTACCTCTTCCCAAAGACCAGCATCTTTAAGTGAGTTTTCCACTAACAAATCACACTCTTTTCCTTTTTTGACCATATCATGCATCAAAGGAGCATATGCTATGTTCTCATAGATACTTTTAGGAAAAGGATTTGGCTGTTGAAAAACCATACCGACTTTTTTTCTTACAGCTACTTCATCTACATTAGAGCCATAAATATCATGGCCGTCAAGAGTAACTTGACCTTTGATTTTAACACTGTCTATAAGGTCATTCATACGGTTAAGACATCTTAGATATGTAGACTTTCCACAACCAGAAGGCCCTATAAAAGCTGTTATTTTATTCTCATATATATCTAAACTAACTGCGTTTAGAGCTTGTTTCTCACCATACCATAGTTTTAGTTTTTCTGTTTTTACTTTTACATTCTTGTTCATTTAATTTCTCCTTTTATATGAGCAAAGCCCAGATAAAATTCCTCTCACTAAAGCTTTGACTTTGTCAAGAAGAATTTCATTTTTTACCAAGTTTTCGTATATTTTTTTCTAAGATAAATAGCTATTGCATTTAGAGATAGCAAAATCCCCAAAAGTACTAAGATTCCTGCTGCTGTTCTTTCTATATAAGCACGTTCTGGCATACCTGACCAAGTAAATATTTGAGCAGGCATAACAGTTGAGGCATCTGTAAAAGAGGTGCTGATATCTGGTATAAAAGCTATCATTCCTACCATGATAAGAGGAGCAGTCTCTCCCATAGCTTGAGCTAGAGCAATGATAGCTCCTGTAAGCATGCCTGGCATTGCCAAAGGAAGTACATGATCACGAACTATCTGCCATTTTGTAAGTCCAAGTGCAAAGCCAGCTTGGCGTATAGAATCAGGCACAGATTTAAGAGCTGCTTTTGAGCTTACAATGATGACTGGCAGACTCATAAGTGCTAGAGTCATACCACCAACTAACGGGGATGAACGAGGTACTCCAAAGAAGTTGATAAACACTGCAAGTCCTAAAAGCCCAAAAAGAATTGAGGGAATTGCAGCTAGATTGTTTATGTTTATCTCTATGATTTGAGTAAACTTATTATCACCTGCAAACTCTTCAAGATATACAGCTGTCATTACTCCAAGAGGGACTGCAATAAGCATAGTAACAAGCATAGTCATAACCGTTCCTACAATACTCGCCGCAAACCCAGAAAACTCAGGAATCTTGGAGTCACCTTTTTCAAAAAATATGTTATTAAAACGACGCTCTATTTTTCCCTCTTTTTGCATTTGTTTTATTTTTTGAATCTGCTTTGGTTTTAGTCTATTGTACTTACCTTTTATGAACTGG
The DNA here is from genome assembly GCA_965306065.1 of uncultured Sulfurospirillum sp. GTDB lineage: Bacteria > Campylobacterota > Campylobacteria > Campylobacterales > Sulfurospirillaceae > Sulfurospirillum_A. The sequence continues at coordinate 6,380 of CBDLTN010000019.1, forward strand.
TCTACATTTGAGTTAGCCAAAGTCCAGCGCTCTTGTTTAGTATTCATCCACTCAGGATTTTCTTTAATGGTTTTTTTTAATCCTCTAAGCCATGCGCGACTTACCATGAAACCATACTCTTTTTTATCTACTGCTAGGTGAGTGAACTTAGCAGTTTTTTCATTTACATGTACAGGTACTTTTACATAAGTTTGTGTAAATGCACCATGACCTTTGATAAACATATCTGAAAGGAAAAATAGTAAAAACACAACACTAGCAACAAGTGCCATCATTGATAGTATCTTAAATCTTTTTGCTTTTGCTTTTCTTTTTTCTAACTGTGGTATGTGAAAATAATCCATATTTGCTCTTTTATAAATTTGAAATTTTGTATTTTTTGTGGAACTTGCGTATAGCATACACTGAGACGATATTTATGCTTAATGTGACTACAAACAGAACCAATCCAAGTGCAAAAGCTGCTAGAGTTTCGGGTGAACTAAATTCTTGGTCTCCTGTCATAGCATCAACTATACGTACGGTTACTGTTGTCATAGTTTCAAGTGGATTCCAAGTAAGATTTGCTTGAAGACCAGCTGCCATAACCACTATCATAGTTTCTCCTAGTGCACGTGAAATTCCAAGAAGAGTAGCTGAGATGATGCCAGGAAGTGCAGAAGGAAGAACTACGTGAATTATAGTTTCTGATTTTGTCATACCAAGTGCAAGTGAGCCATGACGAACATGTTTTGGAACAGAGCTTATAACATCATCACTAAGTGAAGAGATGATTGGAATAATCATGATGCCCATCACAATCCCTGGTGCGAGAGCATTTTGAAATGATACATGTAAACCAAACATCTCAAAAAAAGCAACTATAGCAGGAGCTATGGTAATAGCTGCAAAGAACCCATAAACTACTGTAGGAATACCTGCTAAGATTTCAAGCATTGGTTTTAGAGTTTCACGAACTCTCTTTGAAGCATATTCGCTCATATAAATAGCAGAAAGCAATCCTATAGGAAGTGCTATAAACATTGCAATTGCAGTGATATAAAAAGTTCCTGCAAAAAGTGGTAATGCGCCAAACTTGTCAGCTTCAGGAAACCAATCTGCACCAAAGATAAAGTAAAAAACTGATTCAAGTTTAAAAAACTCAATTGCTTCAAACAGTATCGAAAAAAGAATACCAAATGTAGTAAGTATTGTTATAAGAGAGGCAGTTATCAAGAGGGACTTAATAGCTGCCTCTCTAAATTTTCTGTTAAACACTAAAAATCCTAATTATTTATTTAATTGGATTATAGCTTTGAAATATTACAAAATGGATACAGTGTTACTTTAAGGCAGTATTTCATGGAGTTGAAATAATTTATTTATATATTTTACTAAATATCAATATTCATGATAAGAATATTGAAATATAAAAAAAGAGTTTACATGTAAAGAACTAAAAATACAACAGGTATGGCAAACCCTATGGTGCTTAAAATTACGCCTCTTTGTTTGATTTTCTTTTTTCCAAATATCATGAGAAGTCCACTTAGTGCTAAAATTAAAAGCCCAACAGCATATAAATCAGCAACGTAAGTCCAGAGTTTTTTGGGATGATTGAGATGTAAAAAGTTTGACTCAAAGAGTAAAAACCTTCTTTTTGAAATTTTTTGAGTTACTTCACCTGTTTTTAGATTAACTTTTATTTTGTTATCTTCTAAAAAAATTTTTAGACTGTTTTCATCAGTCTGATGATAGTTTTTAAATTTTTGGTTAGCACCTATTTTTTCAAGTATAGAATCAACTTCTTCTTTGGAAACTATTACACTTTTACGTTCAATCTTGCCTATGGATAAACTCTCTTTGCTTATCTCGTAAGAGGGATTCCAATCATCTATATGATTTACAGCAACCCCTGATATGGCATAGAGTATAGTAAGTCCGATACACAAATATCCTATATCTCTATGAAGAACAAAGTTCCATTTTCTCCAGCTCATAGTCTACTCAGTGATAACTGCGCCAAGAGCACGAATACGATACTGGGCATCTAACTTTTCACTATTTTTCTTTTTATAATCACCAAGTTTATGTTTAGGATTGCTTTTTTCTGAAGCGTCTAAGTTATTAGCATCTTCAACGATACCTTCTACTTTTGCCATCTTTCCTTCAGCACTCATAGGAAATACAATTTTACCATCAACTACTTTAATCATCATCTCTTGAAATCTCTGATCACTTGCTATGTTCATCCAACAGCCACGAGATTCACATACGCTTGTAACCATACCTTCAATGAGAACTTTTTTACCTTCATATGCTAAAGGATCCTTATGTATCTCAGATATTTTAGTTACTTTAGTTAAACTAACACCATTTCCATATATAACATCTTTAGCTAAAAGATTAGAAGAAAACATTAAAAACAGAACCATTACAAATGAAAAAATACGCATTTAAAACCTCCAGAGTTTTGATATGTTGAATTATAATTTGTAAAGTTTAACAAAATGTTAATAAAATTTTACTTTGTAATCTATATTTTATTATTTTTAATAAATATTTCAATTTGTTTAAGTGATTTTATTGTTGGTATATTTTCTAAGATAACTTTAGAATCACACCATGGATAAGATATGTTTTGTAACCAATCTGAGATTTGAGTGTCGTAGTTTTTAGGCAATATAACCATATGTTCTATGGTTATAATCAAGTGATTTACCAATATATTATCTTCATTGTCAAAATACCAATAATATTTGCCACACCCTATTCGGATGTTTTTATTCTCTTTTTCACTCATACCAACTAACCAATTACATGTAAGGCTGTTTCTTATATCTTGAATAGAATCATTAATACAAAATGTATATATATTTTCATAAGTTTCATTGAATTTACTGATTAAAACTTCATTTATATCATTTAGCCCAATCGTAGTTGAAGGAAAAGATATATTTTGTGTTTTTAGTTCCATATCAAGTTTTGCGTCACTTGTAAAAACATCTTTCAACAAATTTGATTTATTTTTGTCTTTCGCACATATATATTTAGAAATGGTATCTTTTTTGTTTTTTATGCTCATATGTTAAATCCTTCAAAGTAATATTTTGTAAGTATATAATAAAAATTATTTATATATTTATAACACGTATATACATTTGCTATAAACGAAATTGAGATTTACTTATATTTAATACAAAAGCCATTATTATATTGCTTGCAAAAAGAATCAAACTGCGGAAAGTGTAATATGAAAAAATATGATAAAGTACTAAAACAGAGACAACAAAAAAGAGATGCACAAGATAGAATAGTGGATTTTCATCCTATTTATCATAATTTCAATGATGAAGAGGCAAAAGAACAGTCAAGTAGATGTCTGCAGTGTCCTGTTGAAGTATTTAAGGCTGTTATGGTTAATCCTTCATATTGTAGAAATGGATGTCCTTTAAACAATAAGATTCCTTTTTGGTTAAAAAAGACTTTTGAAGGAGATATAAAAGGGGCATTCGAATTATCACATGAAATGTCACCATTTCCTGAAATACTTGGAAGAGTATGTCCTAAAAAAGGTTTATGTGAAAGTAGCTGTGTTATTGAAAAAAGTGAACATCGCGGAGTTTCCATTGGTGAGATAGAAACATATTTTAATGAAAAAGCATTTGATGAAGGAAATTTGCCGTATTATGGAAAAGATAAAGTAAAAAAACATAAAGTGGCTATTGTTGGAAGTGGCCCTGCAAGTATAAGTTGTGCAACTTTTCTTTTACAAGCTGGTATAGCAGTGGAACTCTTTGAAAAGGAAGATAGATGTGGCGGTTTGTTAACTTATGGAATTCCAAATTTTAAACTACCTAAAGATACAGTAAAAAGAAGAATTCGTTGGATGGAAGAAGCTGGTTTAAAGATACATAGAAATGTAGAAGTTGGAAAAGATGTATCTATAGTTGATTTAGAAAAAGAGTTTGATTGCATCTTTTTAGGTATTGGTGCTCCTGAAGGAAGAAGTGCACGAATGGAAAATGAATACGCAAAAGGTGTTCATCACGTTATGGAAGTTTTAACAAAAGCACAAAAAAGAAATTTTGCACAAGATTTTGAAGGCTCAATACTCAAAGATAAAAAAGTTGTTGTTATTGGTGGTGGTGATTCTGCTATGGATGCCTTAAGAACATCAATAAGAAGAAGTGCAAAAAGCGTAACGTGTATTTACAGAAGAGACAAGCAGAGTATGCCTTGTAGTACAAGAGAAGTAACTAACGCTGAAGAAGAGGGAGTTGAGTTTATATTTAATCAAGCACCTAAGAGAGTTTTAGTCGATGAAGATATGAATGTTACTGGTATAGAAGTGGCACAAACTCAAATTATTAAAAATGAAGAGACGGGTAAAAATAGTTTAAAAATCAACGAAGATATACTTTTAAATATTGAAGCAGATACTATTATATTAGCACTTGGGTTTAACAATAAGATATTTGATTTCTATAATGATTTAGATTTGAAACTTGGTAAATTTAATGATATTATTGTCAATGATAAGCAAGAGACAAGTCACAAAAATATATACGCCGGTGGCGATGTAGTTAGGGGAGCTGACCTTGTTGTCACTGCAGCACTGGACGGAAGAACTGCTGCTTATGCAATAAAAGAAAAGCTTGGTGTTTGATGTTATTTGATTAAGGATACTATATGAGTTTGCGTAAACATATATGGCCTCTTATCTCAGGAGTACTTATTGTTTTTTCATGTTTAGGTTTAGCTCGTTTTGCTTTTGGCATGATTTTGCCTAATATGCAAGTAGAACTTGGTATGAATGCAACACAGTCTGGTATCGTTGGAAGTGCGAACTTTTTCGGTTATTTTATAGGACTGTTTTTAGTATCTAGTTTTTATGCAAAATTTGGGGTGGCTAAATTAATTTCAAGGGCATTATTAACTCAGGCTGCAAGTATGATACTTATGGCTTTCACTCCTCATTATATATTTGCTGCGATTATTTTCATGATTACTGGTTTTTTTGGTGCTTTGGCAAATATCGCTGTGATGGCATATATAGCACAAGTTGTTCCTCCACAGATAAAAGGAAGAGCAACAGGAATTGTTGTAGCTGGAATAGGACTTTCTATAATCATTAGTGGTGCAATTGTTCCGATGATAGAGACTTTATACCCTATTTCATGGCGAATTAGTTGGAGTATTTTTGCTGTTTTTATAATAGTGATTGTATTTATTACTTACCGTACACTTGTTGTTTTTAAACCTCATGTTTCTAATCAACAAGAAGATGATACTTTGATATTAAAAGATATTTTTAGCTATACCCCTTTTCTAAGAGCGGGCTTTTTGTTCTTTATGTTTGGAACAACAGCAATAATGTATATGACTTTTTTTGTAACAGCCGCAGTAACACAATGGCAAGTTAGTACAGAAATATCAGGAGTTTTTTGGGCTATTTTAGGAATTACAAGTATATTTTCTGGACCAGTTTTTGGAATATTGAGTGATCGTATTGGAAGATATAGTACTTTAGGAATTCTTTTTGGATTTCAAGCTTTTGCTCACGGACTTTTGGCATTTGAAATTCCTTCTATTTTTTTATTACTTTCAGCTGCAGTATTTGGCTTTTCTACTTGGGCTGTACCTTCTATAATGGCAACTCTAAGTTCAGAGCTTTTTGGACCTAGTCATACTGCACGCATACTTAGTCTTATAACTCTGTTTTTTGGAGTAGGTCAAATAATAGGACCACTTGCAGCAGGAATAGTAACAGATATAACGGGAGATTTTGGAGTGATTTTTGGTTTGTCATCTATGAGTTTGTTATTGGTAAGCTTATCTTCTTTTTTTTATTCTAAATAAAAAAGGGTGGATAGATATTTAAATAACCACCCTTTTGATATGATTATTTAGCGATTTTTTTACTTTTTACCATTTTTAACGTTAATGGCGTTAAGTTTTTCACACTTGATTGAACTTTAAATCTTAACTTTTTTGCCATTGGAATAAGTCCTATAGTTTTTAAAACACCATCTTCACTTACCATCTCTTCACTCATAAACATATCTATATATGCTTGCATAGCTTTTACTTTATCTAAGTGAGACTTTTTTATATAAAAGAAAAGACTTCTTGAAACAGGGTAACTTCCATCTGCGATTGTTTGTGGTGTTGGTAATTTACCATCTACCTTTGCAGCGAGGATTTTATCGCTGTTTTCTGCAAGAAAACTATATCCAAAGATACCAAATGCATTTTTATTACGTTCAAGTTTTTGGACTATTAGATTGTCATTTTCACCAGATGGGATATATACTCCATCTTGTCTTATAGTATGATACTTTTTCTTTCCGTATCCAGCCATCTTTTTAGTTAGTTTTTCCATAACTAACTCTTCAAAAGCATCACGTGTTCCTGAACTTGTTGGTGGTCCATATATAATGATTTCTCTATTTGGTAAACTGGCATCTATTTGATTCCATGTTTTGTATGGGTTATTAACCAACTTACCATTTTGAGGAACTTTTGCAGCAACTGCAAGAAGTAAATGTTTTCTTGTAAAACTTACATTCTCATTGGTTTTAGCCTGTGCAAAAGCAATACCATCATATCCTATCATGGCTCCTGTTATGTCTGTTACACCATTTTTCTGACATAATTTCCACTCTTTTTCTTTCATAGGACGAGATGCATTTGTAATGTCAGGTGTGCTCATCCCATTGCCTGCACAAAATAGCTTCATTCCACCACCACTACCAGTTGATTCTACTACTGGTGTTGGAAAAGATGTAGTTGCGCCAAGTTCTTCTGCAACATAACTTGAAAATGGATAAACAGTAGAAGAACCTACTATTTTAATTTGTTCACGTGCCTGAGAAGCACTAACAACGATAACTAATGCAGTTGAAGCAACTGCTACTTTTTTTAATAAATTCATAATTAACTCCTTTAAATGTTAAAGAAATTGTAACTATGAATTATTACAAATCAGTTACGGTTTATATGTGTTGACATACTCTGTTTTTTCCAGTTTCTTTTGCCTGATAAAGCGCGCTATCTGCTTTTTTTATGGCATCATCTACATGGTTGTCTTCACTATAATCAAAATTGGAAATACCAATACTTACTGTAAATTTTATATTTTCAACTTCTAAGGTTTCTATATTGGCTCTTATTTTTTCAGCAAGTATTTTTGCTCCTTTTTGATCTGTATTTGATAATAAAATAAGAAATTCTTCACCACCCCATCTAGTAGCAACATCACTTTTTCTAGTGCATTTTAATACTTCATTAGATAAAGCAATTATAACTTTGTCACCTATATCATGCCCATAAGTATCATTGATACTTTTAAAGTTATCTATATCGAACATTATAAAGTAAATATCTTGATTGTTTTGTTTGGATATATTTATAAACTTATCTGCTTCACTATAGAGATACCTCCTATTAAACAATCCTGTCATTGGGTCATGGTTGGCTTGGTCTTTAAGTTTTTTTTGTGTGGATTGAAGTTTTTTATTTAGTGCTTTTATAAAATAGCCAATAATTAAAAAAGATATGATTACAATAACTAAAATTGTAAAAAAGTATCTTAGTCTATTGTTTGATTGAGTAGTGATTTTTTTATTATTCATTACTATACTTAAATATCCAGCACTGTTTCCTACTTCCCAGTGTGTATGGCAATTAACACAGTTTCTCTCCACTGGAATATTATAATAAAAATAAGACAAATCTTTATTGATAATATGCGTCTTATGATTTAAATCAAATTGTAAGTTTTCGTTTAATGTGTAATGACACTCTGAACATTTTGAAGATTTTACATTTTCAAAAGCTTTATATTTTTTTAATTTATCGGCATGATTTTTCATGCTTTGTTCATTAAAACTCCAATCTTCCCTTGTATAATGCCCATTTGTTTTCGCATACAACTCTTCATTTGGGTTTATCAACTTGCCGCCAATTTTTATAAAAGGAAATCCTACTGTCATTTCATTTGATTTGTATGTCATTAGTTTGCTATTGTTGTATAAAGATACACTTTGCACATCTTGTAAAGATTTAACCTGATCTAAAACACCTTGGAAGGTATTTCTCTCTCCTTTTTGTAAAGAGTGTCTAGTATCTGTTACAAGAGAGTTAAGGATAGAGTATCCAGTTTTTTTAATATTTTCATTTAATTGCATCTCTTGATAAATATATAGAAGCAACATAAAAAATAGAGATACCAGTATAATTATAAATGCAACAATACTTGTTAAATCATAGGGTTTTTTATTATTTACTTTGTTCAAAATATATCTTTTTTAAAGGAGTAACAACTCTTTCATCATAGTATGAGCGAAACATAATTTGTCTAGGAAAATGTTCACTTGCACAACCTATACAAGGATGTCCTGCTTTAATGCAGTTATTGGTATTGCCATTATGTCCAATTATCATACAATCACTTTTTGTAACAGGCCCTTGGCACCCTAGTTCTAAAAGACAGCCTTTTTCACCTATTTTGGTTGCAAAAATATCTTCTTTAAACTCATGGTATCTAGTACAGCTTTTATGTATTGTTGTGGAGAAAAATATCTTTGGCCTAGATTGAGAGTCCAAAGGAGGTAATTTTTTAAATTTAATATAATATAGTATGGTATATATAAAGTGTTCAGGTTTTATAGGACAATTTGGTAAATTTATTATAGGTTTATTTATGTTCTGTTGTTTTAAAACTTGTTTTAGAGGACTTGCACCTGTAAAAGTTCCTCGCATATTAGTTATACCACTAAAAGACGCACATGTCCCTACACTAATACAAGTATTTGAATGTTTACTCATAGTAGTTACCCACTCAATAAAAGGTGTGTCTGCTAACAAGCAGGCATGAGGAAGTTGTGTAGGTATGGATCCTTCTATAACTAAAAGATAGTTATTATCTAACTCTTTTTTTACTTTATTTAATAATCCTGGTATATCTTTATCTGCTCTTGATGATAGATTTGGGTGGTATATAATATTAACAAAATTTAGTATAAAATCAATAAAAGAGATGTCTTCTATATTTGTCATCGATAAAGAGCATCCACTACATGAGGCACCTTGTAACCAGACAATGTTTGGTTTATCAAATTGCATATTTTCTTTATCTATAGCTAAAAGATCATCAAAAGTGAAAAAAGAAGAAGCACCAACTGTAACTATTACATTATAGATTTTTTTAAGTGCGGCTCTTCTGTTCATATTTAATGCACCGAACAAGCTATGCAAGGGTCGGTTGAGCGTACTATCCTTGCTAACTCTATTGGATTTTTTTCATCTTCTATTTTTGTACCGATAAGCATCTTTTCAACAGCTCCATAAGTTCCAAGTTTATCTCTTGGTGATATATTCCATGTTGTAGGTGCTATAAGTTCATAGTTTTTGATAAGCCCATTTTCATCAGTTTCTATCCAGTGAGCTAGAGCTCCTCTTGTTCCTTCTGTTAACCCTACACCTTTTGCATTTAAAGGTATATCGTGTTCTGTGTAAGCTGATATATTTGGTTCAACCTTTTGTATGTCTTCTTTTAATCTGTCTATGATTATATAAGATATCATCGCTCTACAAAGGTGTCTTCCCATAACGGAATTGTAATCTTCAAAACTGATGTTCAATTTTTTATTTATTTTGTCTACAAAGGCATTTATCTTTGGTCTTTTTTTACTTAGATAAGTGGTAATTATTCTGGCTACTGCTCCAACTTCAACTACTTTTCCATCATATCTTGGAGCTTTACTCCAGCTGTATTTACCATCTTTTTTTAGTTTTTCTTTTTTATAGGTATCATACTCTATTGGAGTTAGTTGTAAAGCATTATCTTCATAATATGAGTATTTTATATCTTCCATTATTTTTGTAAGGTCATAGTCTTCATACTGATTATTACTTACAAAACCACCTGTAAATATATGATTTGTACCATTTTCATCCGCAAAATAAGCAAATGAAAGGTAGTTGGTATAACCTTTTCCTATTTTAAAATACTCTTTGTATTGTTTTGCTATAGAGATAATATTTGGTAAGTATCTATTTTTTATAAAATCCTCAGCTTCTTCAATAAGTGTTTTATACTTTTGTAAAGACAATACTGTAGGAGTAGTTGTTACTCCTCCTGCTTCAATAGTTATTGGATGAGGTGATTTACCTCCAAAAATAGCAACAGCTTTGTCAAGTTTCAGCATGATCTCATATGCTTCTAAATAACTATCAATACAAAAGAAATCTAAGTTTTTGTTTTCATGATATATGGCTTTATAATGAGGTAAAAATGGAGACATTGGAAAAATCTTGTTACTTTGTTTTTCTTCTTCTGCCCATTTTTTTAGTTTTAAAAGGTTTTTATTTTTTCCTTTATAAAGAAGTATAGAGCTAATATCTATAAAATCAAAAACACTTACAAGATAAAAATGAAATATATAATCATGAAGTTGGTAAGCACCAACTATGAGGTTTCTTAGTAGGTGACCATTTTTGTTTGGTTTAATGCCCATGGCATCTTCAAGGGCTAAGGATGAAGCTTCACCTTGAGCATAGTTACAAGTTCCGCAAAGTCTTTGTGTGATTGGACCAGCTGCTCTTGCATCATAACCTATGAGGGCTTTTTCTATACCTCTAAAAAGCTGTGCAGAGCATTTTGCATCAGTAACTATTCCATCTTCTATTGTTGTTGAAAATTTTAGATGACCCTCAATTCTGCTTAATGGATCAATCGTTATTGTCTTTACCATTATTCCTACTTATCACAGTGTGTGTATAATTATACTCTTTTTTTCGCTCCATTTTCCAAAATGTCACTTTTATAAGTAATTTCTTCCAAAATATTCTTTTTATACTCACTATTGATATGTTTCTTTAGAGCTTTTATTCTGTATGTATCTATAAGAGGAGTTGTAAAGGAAAGTTGGTTTTCGTGTCCAGCTTGTTTTGTAATAAGTTCTTTATCTATAAGTTTTATCTCATATTTTCTTAAAATTCTAAGCCAAAGATCATAATCTTCACAGACTTTTAAAGTCTCATCAAACACACCAATATCTTCAAAAATACTTTTATGAACAACAAATGTAGATACTCCTATTTTGCATGTTCTAAGAGAGTTTAAAAAGCAAGGTTCCTCTTTTTTAAGATGCTTTTTTTTATTTATTATTTTACCATTTCTTACCCAGATTTCATCGCTAAAAGATGCTTTTAGTTCAGGAGAGTTTACATGTAAAGATACATGTTCTTTTATTTTGTCTTTACACCAAGTATCATCTGAGTCCAAAAAAGCTAACCATTCATATTTTGCTTTTTGAATACCAAGGTTTCTTGCACTAGATACACCACTGTTTTGCTGGTATATATACTTGATTTCTTCATTTTGTAAAACTTCTTTTGTATTATCAGTTGAGCCGTCATCTACTACTATAATCTCTTTTACATGTAAAGATTGGTTTTGTATACTTCTTATAGCTTTTAATATAAAGTTTGCTCTATTGTATGTTGGGATTATTACACTTATATCCATGATAGCCTTTTGAAAACATATTGTTTAAAAGTCTATCAAAAGATATATTAAAAGTACTAAAAAGAAAACTTGCTTAAATCTTTTTTTAACTCATCCGAATTAACATCAATCTCTAATGCAGATTCCCTAACAAGTTTACTTGACTTCGTGTTGCTAGAGGATAACTCAATGGTCTTTTTCATAGTATCAATTAAAATTTTAGTCTTTTTAGAAACATTAGTATTTACTCTCATAACTTCAGAAGAAATTTGTTCAGAATTTTCTATGTCATTTTTTGTTTTTTGTGCAAATTCAATAAGTTTGGTAGCAGTTAAAGAGATACTTTTCATATTATCTGAAATGTCTTTTATCTCATTGTTATTTTTATGAATTCCATCAGAAATGACATTTAGAGTAGAGCCAATTTGAATTAGACTTAAATGTGTTTTTTCTGCTAAGATTCTTACTTCATCGGCAACAACAGCGAAACCACGACCGTGTTCTCCTGCACGTGCAGCCTCAATCGCTGCATTTAATGCTAAAAGATTTGTTTGATCAGCAATATTTGAGATGATTTCTAAAACTTCTTTTGTTTTTGATGTCTCTTCTACTAAATTGTCCATATTTTGAGCTGTACTTGATTGCTTGAGACTACTATCATTTACAGTTTGAATGACAGATTTTAGTTGTTGTGTAAAATTCTCCATTGCTTTTTTGTTAGTGTTTAAATCTTTATTTGTTCTACTTGCCATATTCTCTGCTTTGTCCAGGTTTACTACAACATCATTTATAAGTGTGTTTATAGAACTGATATTACTTTTTTGAGATTTAATAGTTGAAGCTAAATCTATTGAGGTGTTTTTTAAGTTTGTGCTTGTTAATACGTTTTTTTCAGCTACCTTGGTTGCACTTTTGATGCTTTTTTTAACATCTAAAAATACATAATATAAGGACTTTGTTATGAAGTTTATTTCATCATTTGAGTTTTTTTGATACTCTATATTTTGATTAAGATATATTTTTTCACCTTTAGTAATGTTAGTTAAAAATGAAATTATTTTTTTCATGTTAAAAGAGAGTTGTTTAACAAAAATGAGCATAATAATAAGAAGAAAAACTAAAATCAACATAGCAAAAAGAACAATTATAATTATCTCTTTACTTTTATTGATGGTACTATTACGTTTTATATCAGCATTTTTTAATGATTTTTGATTTCTATTGAGAGATTTATTTATCTTATTTATCTCTTTATTTACTTTATCAATCATCACAACAAACTTATTGTTTGTTTCTAGTGATCTATCAATAATATTGCTAGTTATGCTTTTTATGGTCAATTGAATATCTTCTGCCGAATAAGAATCTGTATTTTTTATGAATATTTTTGCTTGAATTTCAAGTTGTTTTGACATGGGTAAAATATGTGTATTTTGAGCTGTTTGGTTAGTTGTCCATTTTATTAACTCTTTTGATATTCTTTGTATTTTTCTCTTTTCTCTGGGTTTAAAATTAAGCATATCTATCTGACGACTTAGTTTTCTTAGTTTAGATAAATCTTCAAAAAATATGCTTATTTGATTGCTGTCATTTTTAATCAAAGAAAATTCATTTAGTGTTAATTGATTACTTTTTGTTATAGCCAAAATGTCTTTTTTAAAAGACTCAGAGTTTTTAATCTCACTATTTTGATAAGATGAAATATCATTTTGGTATACATAAAAAGTACTTATTAGACTTATATAGCTTACACAAATAAGGATGGCAATTAGAGTAAGTTTTTTTACTATTGATATATTTAACATTAATTCTTCCTATAAATTTAGGAAGAGTGTATTCTTTTTTGATTACGAAAAGAATACAGTTATGTTTTTTAAGCCTATTTTTTTAATTTTTTAATGATAACTGGTAAGAGAGTTAAAAGACCTAAAAGTATGAAGGCAAACAATATCTCTTTAGTAAAAATATCACTCATAGAGTTTATTTGTGCTAAACGACTTCCAGCATAAGTGTATACAAACCCGCCAGGAATGATTCCAAAATAAGTTGTTATGATAAAGGTTTTGAGATTTACTTTTGTAATTCCACAAAAAAAGTTTACTAAGAAAAAAGGAAAAATCGGTAAAAAACGTAGACTAAAAAGGTATTGGTATCTGTTTTGTTCAAGCTCTTTATTAAATTTTTCTAGAGATTTTTTATATTTGGATTGTACTTTATCTCCTATAATATAACGAGAAAATAAAAATGCAAGAACAGCTCCAAGAGTTGCCCCAAAAGTTGAAAACAGAGTTCCAAAAACTGCACCAAATAAAAAGCCCCCACTGAGAGTTAAAACTGTAGCAATAGGAAGAAGAAAGGCAACAGACAATACATAAGTAACTATAAAAACCCCAACACTAAGAATATAATTTTCTTTTACATGTAAAGCTAAAACTTCTTTTTGAGCTTTGAGGTTTTCAAATGTAAAATAGGCATCCAAATCGAAGATTTTGATAAGAGCAACTATGAGTACAAACACACATAGAATTAAAATTTTTTTGTTCATTTTAGTATCTTTTTTATTAGTTTTAAAAATGGGTTATTTAACAGTTTGTCTATATAAAACTTTTTAGAAGGTTGTTTTATAATATCAGCAAAAGTAGGGTAAATATAAACCATTTTTGAGAGTTTATCAAAAGATATATTAAAAGTTTTAGCAAGTTGGAGTTGATGTATGAGTTCTCCTGCTCTACTTCCAAGTATAGAAGCTCCTACAATAGTTCCATCTTTTAAAACACTTACCTTGATAAGACCTGTTTTTTCTATATCTGTATATCCTCTATCAGAGTTTTTATACTCCATTTTGTAAACCTTTACTTTTTGCCCATACTTCTCTTTGGCTTCTTTCTCATTAAGCCCTATTTGAGCGAGTTCTGGTTCACTGTAAATACACCAACCTATATGTTCATACTTCATTTTTTTCTTTATAGGTAGTGCTATATTTGAAGCAGCTATAATGGCATTTTGTTCTGCAATATGTGTAAATTTGTATTTTGTAGATACATCACCTATGGCGTATATATTTGGATTTGTTGTTTGTAGATAGTTATTTACTTTTATACCATTTTTGTCATACTCTACATCAGTATTTTCAAGTATAAGGTCTGTATTTGGAGTTCTTCCCGTTGCAAAAAGTATTTTTTGAGAAGTTATGATTTTTTTATTTACATGTAAAGAGATATTTTCATCTTTTTGTTCAACATATTCAAACTTTGCATTTTTTATAAAAGTGATTCCTTCATCTTGAAGTTTGCCCAATAGAACCTCACTTAGCTCTTGGTCATTTTGCTTTAAAATACCTTCGTTTCTCGATATTAGAGTCACTTTGCTTCCTAAACGATTAAAGGCAGTCGCCATCTCTATTGCAATTGCCCCAGTTCCAATTACTATAAGAGAAGTTGGGATATCTTCTTGAAGAAATATATTTTCGTTTGTGAGGTACTTTATATCTTTAATGCCTTTTATATTTGGCAGGCTTGGAGAAGAGCCAGTAGCGATGATAAATTTGTCTGCATAATATGTTTTATCGTTAATTATGATTTTATTTTCAGATATAAATTTTGCTTCACCTTCTATGACCCTAACACCAGCTTTTTCAAAGATTTCTGGAGTTTCATGAGCATAAATTTCATCTACAACATCTCTTACATGTAAGAGTACTTTTGAAGTGTCAATTTCTAAAGTATTTGAACTTAGTCCATACTTGTGTAAGTTTTTAGCATGGTAGTATGCCGAAGCTGATTTTAGAAGGGTTTTTGAAGGGATACATCCTGTATGTGTACAATCCCCTCCAAGTTTGGCCTTCTCAACAAGGGCAGTTTTTTTACCAAATGCTACTAAAAGTTTAGAAGCAACAAGTCCAGCTGGTCCGCCTCCAATAATGATAACGTCAAATTTTTTCATTTTTTTGCCTAACAACATCCTGATGAGAGGGTGTTTTCTTCTTGTTCATTCTGGGCTGTTGATGCTAAAGTAGCACATCCTGTAAACTCTCCAAAGTGTATATCCCTATTTCCAATAATCTCAAAATAGTCTTTATATCTAGTTTTACTTAACATATCAGCTGTGTTTTTACAAACATGTTCTGGTCTGTTAATCTCAAAGAGATGATTTGAGTCTAGTTGAAATTCATCCTCACTAGTTTTCACACCACCTTTGTAGATAGCAAACTCTCCATAGTCTTCACATACACTATCTAGTCCTTCGATTTTCCAAAGTCTATAAGTAACAGAGTAAAATTTAGTTTTCCCTACTAGTTTTTTTATCTCTTCATCGGTGATTTCAATCTCTTTTGAACTAAATACTCTAGGTTCTACAAAGCCTGCTTCTATTGCAAATCTTACAAAATCATTTGCATATAATGCCCCGCCTAAACACTCTCCATGAAGTATTTTGTTTTCTCTTACATGTTTTGGTAGTCTTCTTGTAGAGTAAACATCACTAAAGTAAAACTCTCCACCTTCTTTTAGGATTTTATGCACTTTTTTTAATATATCTCTTTTATCTTCAAGTAGATTTATAACGCAGTTTGAGGTTACTATATCAACAGAATTCTCTTTAAAGTGTTTATCAATATTTTCTATATAGTCATGGATAAAGTTAGTATTTATTTTCTCATACTCAAATCTTTTTGTTTGTGCTTCTTGGTGTTTAATTGCAACATTAATCTGATTTGCTGTCATATCTATACCATGAACAAAGCCACCTTGACCTGCTAGTTTTGAGAGTATATAAACATCTCGTCCACTTCCACAACCAAGATCAAGCATGGTTTGATTTTCCAAAACAAGTGGCATTGGTGAGCCACAACCGTAGTATTTGTCTTTAATCTCATCTATGATGTAAGGAAGCGTATCTTTAACACGTTGGGGAATCATATCAAGTGTACAACATGCTGTAGTTTTTAAATCACTGGTTGAGCTTAAAACTTCACCATAATACTCTTTTGCATTTTGCTTTGCATCAAACTCTTTTACAACTTCTCCATGACAAGAACTTCCGCTATTTACAGTACAGGCATAACAGTGAGAATCAAAAGATATTGCAGGAGTAAAGTTGTGAAAATCTATATCCCAAAAAGGAGTATTTTCATATCCTTTTACTCTAGTTTCAA
>CBDLTN010000020.1:0-22821 GCA_965306065.1 uncultured Sulfurospirillum sp.
GAGCTATATCAAATATAACTAACCCTAAAATAACAATCTTCTACTTCTCTTATTTACCACAGTTTGTTACACCAAATGGAGGAAGCACAACTATGCAACTTTTTATATTGGGCTTAACGTTTGCTATAATTACTTTCTTTTTAAAAGCACCAATAGGTTACATATCTGGTTCTTTATCAAGCTGGATAAAAGAGCGACCTATCATATTAAACCGTATTTACAAATCAAGTGGTTTAATTTTTATAGGCTTAGGATTAAAACTTGCATTAGAAAAGAGAGTTTAATAATAAACTAATATTAATAAAATATTAAATACCTCAGGAGTACAATTAGATATATAGTTTTATTTGGGGAGGTACTCATGTCTCATCATACAGTAAAATCTGGATACAAAAGTCTGGTTGAAAGACTCAACAAATTTCCTCAAGGTGCTCCTCCTTCTGATACACTTTACAAAATCTTAGAACTTCTGTTTTCACCAAAAGAAGCAAGACTGGTATCACTACTGCCCATAAAACCTTTTATTGCTCAAGATGCAGCACAGATATGGAAAGTATCCCTCAAAGAAGCAAAAAACTCTCTTGATGAACTTTCAAGCCGTGCAGTTTTGTTAGATATAGATAACAATGGTGAATCTACATATATATTACCCCCTCCTATGGCTGGTTTTTTTGAGTTTTCTTTAATGAGAACTGGGGGTAAGATTGACCAAAAAACTCTTGCAGAACTCTTTAACCAATATCTCAATGTAGAAGAAGATTTCGTAAGAGAGCTCTTTACTCGTGGCGAAACTCAGCTAGGACGCACTTTTGTAAATGAAGATGCTTTAAGTGAAAACAATGCTTTACATGTACTAGATTTTGAACGTGCTTCTCAAGTAATAGAAACTTCAAAATATATGGGTGTTGGAACGTGCTACTGTAGACACAAAAAAAGGCACTTAAACCAAGCTTGTGATGCACCTATGGATATATGTATGACCTTTAGTGCCTCAGCCGAATCTCTAACCAAACATGGATACGCAAGACGAGTTGACAAAGTAGAAGGCATGGAGCTTTTACATGTTGCAAGAGAGCATAACCTAGTTCAGTTTGGGGAAAATACCCAAAAAGGAGTCAATTTTATATGCAACTGTTGTGGCTGTTGTTGTGAGGCTTTAACGGCTGCTAGAAAATTTGCCTTTTTAAATCCAGTCCATACAACAAACTTTTTACCTCATATAAATGAGACTACATGTAACGGTTGTGGCAAATGTGTCAATGTCTGTGGAGTAGAAGCTATGAATCTTACCTCTTCAAATAACCCACATAAACCAAAAGAGAAAAAAGCCGTCATAAATGAGGATAGATGTTTAGGTTGTGGAGTATGTGTCAATGTCTGCCCAGGTGAATCTATCTTTCTAAAATCCATTGCAAAAAGAGTCATAACGCCTGTAAATAATGCACATAGAGTAGTTATGATGGCAATTGAGAGAGGAACTTTGCAGCATCTTATCTTTGACAAACAAGCACTGTGGAATCACCGAGCAATGGCAACCATCTTGGGAGTAATTTTAAAGTTGCCCCCTATAAAACAAATCATGGCAAGCCAACAGATAAAATCACGTTACTTTGGTAAGCTTTTAGAGAATTACTAGTCTTTATATATATAAAGACAAAGGAGTTTGAATTCAAACCCCTTTGTTAATTACTTGTAGCAATTACTGATAAGTATTTGCTGGTAAATTAACTCCATTTGAACAAGAGCTATTTTCAATATAATACAATGCTTCATGTAGCATATCACCTTCTACATCATCTCTTAGATAATTTGTATTATCAGGAACATAACAATCAGGACCTATACCACCTTGAAAACTTGCAAATGAAGAATTATAAACAGTAAAATTAATTAACCAATATATTATTTCACCATTTATTTTTCCTCTCATACCATATGGTTTTCCATGTGTACCTGATCCCATAGTCTTAACATCTATATAAGGATCTAAAGCATTTATAACTATTTCACTAGCTGATGCAGTATTGTATGTTGTTAGAAAAAACACTCTGTTTAAATCCAAACTATTTGCATCTTCAACAAAAGAATAATAACCATTATTCACTTCATTATCGGCATTCCAATATAAATTAAATTGAACTAAATCCTCTCTGCCTTTTCCAGCAATCTTATCTAGAAGGATGCTAGCTAGAACAATATTTCCTCCACCGTTATATCTTATATCAATTACTAAATCATTTATTGCATTGTTTTTAAAATATGTAAATGCCTCTTCAATTTCATCGTATGCTGCATCGGTAAATGATTCAAATATCATATGTCCAACTTTATGTTCACTTTGAGAAACAAAAATATTTGCTTTTAAAACTTTATAAATATATTCTTGCGGCGTTATTTGAATATTTAAAGTTTGTCCTTTTCTTATAATCTCAAATGTTGACATTTGCCCTATATTACTATTTGAGGAGGATACTACACCAGCTGAAAATGCTTCACCATTAATCTTAACAATCTGATCTCCTCTTTGAAGTCCACCAGTCTCTGCCGGAGAATTAAAATTAACCTTATATATAAGCCCATTACTATAAGCGTAATAACCAAACCCTTTAGTGCTTTGATTACTTTTATTTTCATTGTCAGTAACAGTTTGAGAATAACTCCATCTATCAGAAGCATGACTAAGAGCATTTATCATATCTTTCGAGTTTGAAAAGTTACTATAATTAATATTAGGAACACTACTTGCCCAATAATATTCTGTATGAAATAAATTATATAAAAAATCTTTTTGATTCTGGTTAAACGCAAGTTTTGAAATAGTATCATCCAAATGACTCATAGCATCATATTCAGATACCATGTTAATTCCCAGTGGAGTTTCAACTTCATTTACAAAAGTACCTGAAGTAAATGAGAGATTAGTGGGAAGTAAATTTATATGAGTGCTATTTAATGTAATCCCATTTGCAGGATTATTGTCTATATCAACTGATTGCAAGAGTCTTGCTAAGTTTAATGCAGCTGTAGTATTAGTTGGAAACATTGTGTATGGTGTGATAGGTCCACTTTGAACAGCAACTGTACCTATCTCAATATTACCAATTGAAAAAGTAACACTCTCATCAGAAAAACAAGTATATTCACCATTTACATTTGTAGTACCTGTTGTTCCTGAAGAACATTCATATTTTAACCCTTGAACTGGACTATCTACAAAAGTACCAACTATAGGTGTAGAAGAACCACTACCACCACCTCCTCCT
Organism: uncultured Sulfurospirillum sp.; assembly: GCA_965306065.1. GTDB lineage: Bacteria > Campylobacterota > Campylobacteria > Campylobacterales > Sulfurospirillaceae > Sulfurospirillum_A. Next base: position 3,264 of record CBDLTN010000020.1, read on the forward strand.
CCACAGCCAACTAATGTAAAACTTGTAAATAAAGAGAAAAACAATATTTTAAAATCCATATTTCGACTTCCTTTTCATAAAACAGTATTTAATCAAGATGATTTTTTAATTAAGCCGCATTATATCAGAAAATATTATTTTTAATATTAATTAAATGATTTTCTCATATGAATTTTTTATTAATTTTAGTTAACAATACAATAATTGTAAAAAGTTTAATATAATATAAGAAAAAACAACCTTTTACATGTAAAGGTTATTTTTCTTTATTTATTAAATTAGTCCAAGGAGTGACTTGACCATCAAAATCAATAACTGTTGGTGTTCCCTTGATTCCCAATTTTAAGCCTAAAGACTTTTGCTCTTTTATGATTTTATCAAACTTTTTCATATCTTTTTCCGAAAATTTTGTTTTTTTATATTCTTTTCCACCATTTGTGCCCATTGTTAATCTATGCGCTCTTTCTTCATCACTAGTTGCACTTAAAATCCATTTTGTTATAGCATCTGCTTTTTTATGTAAATCTAAATTAAAGAAAAAGATATGCAAAGTAACATCCTCTTTTATATTATGCCAGCTTGCTTCAAATTTGTTAGAATATGGACACTCAGGATCTATAAAAACATAATAATGCTTATCTCCTGTTCCATAAGTAAATGATTCTTTCCATTTTAAATGGCTTACATCCATAGGTACAGTAATAGCCTTTTGGTTTCTTACATCAAATACTTTTGAATTTAAAATCAAATAATTGCCATCTTTATCTGTTATAACTTCAAAAGGTTTGTTTGAGCCATCAACTCCTTTTACCAAATATAAATCTAAATTTTTTCCTATAAGAGCAGTACCTTTTACAGTACCTTTTATCTCTTTAAATGATTGAAGATTTTCAAAGTGGCTATTATCAATTGTATCCGCTGCAAAAAGTAATGTGCTAGAAGTTACTATAATATTAAATATTTTTATTAATTTTTTCATATAAATTCCTTTTTATTATTTGGAAATTATACTCAATATCCACTGAAAGTATCTTGTACTGTAAAATATCCCATACCAAAAGAAATCAAAATTAATATATAAAAAAGTATATTTGTATATCCACTTACTTCCTCTATTTTTTCTACTGATTGATTAAGAGGTAACTCTTTTATATGATAACAAAGTCTTACTTGTTTTCCCAATGAAAACATAAACCATCCTAAAACTCCCCAAACCATACTTACCCTTGCTATTTGTCTAGCAGATATTGCATCTAACTTCTCTACTAAATCATCTTTAAAGAATATCTTAGTTTTAAAAATCTTCATGCCTATAGTTTGACCATACTTAAACTCACAAAAAGGTATATAAGTTAACCAAAAAGATATAAAAATAAAATACATTATAAGGTAAGATTTTTCCATCAAAAAGATGTTTATAGCAGCACTTATCAAGGTGGAAAACAATATTAATATAATCATATCTATACCAAAAGCTCCTGCTTGTTTAAAACCTAATCTAAAGTTTGTCATTTTAGAGTACCCCTTTTTAATAATCTAAACACTCACTCTTCCCAAGTCAATATCCAAACAAGATATTGTTGGAGTTAATTTTACATTATGTTTTATCTCACTATCATCACTTAAAATATTTTTTGAGATATTTTTAACTCTCTTGCTTATAATTGAGAGTTTTTTTATCTCTTCCATCTCTTGTGGTAATTCTGTCACTTTACACTTTAACATATTTAAAAGTTCCAACTTCTGTAAGTTTGTTACACTTCTAGGTAATTGAGTCAATTTTGTACCTTTTAAATCCAATACTTTCAAACTCTCACAATCCCCTATACTCTCAGGTAAAATTTCTATCTGTGTACCTTCTACTTTTATAGCTTCCAAATTTTTCATCTCACCTATGTTTTGTGGTAATCTTTCAAAACTCAAAGCTCTCCACAAATCCAATACAACTAACTTATCCAACTTCACTATAGACTTAGGTAACTCTTTTATCTTAGAGTTTTGCAGACATAGAGTTTCTAGCTCTTTTAGATTACCAATATCTTCAGGCATAGTTTCTATATGAGAACCAAGTAAATCAATAACTTTTAATTTTTCACACTCACACAATTCTTCAGGCAAACTCTTAAATTTTGATGTATAGATATTTAGATACTCAAGATTTTGAAGCTTGTTTATCTCTTTTGGTAACTCTTGCAACTCTGTTCTTCCCAAAGCAAGATATTTGATTTTAGAGAGTTCAAACATCTCATCAGGAATCGAGCGAAGCGGCATATCTTCAAAAACTAGTACTTCTAAATTTGTTAAGTTTTCTATGCTTTTTGGTACCTCTTTTATGACATTTTTATCAAAACGAAGCTCCCTTAGATTTACAAGAGCTCCTATACCTTCAGGTATATAAGTAAGACTTTCAAAATCTCCACCAATCTCTAGTTTGTTTAGATTTAAAATATCTGCATAAGTTAATTTTCCATCTGTAGAGGTGTTTCTATTATAAGCATTAACCCACTCTACTAACTCTTTATCTTCGACACTGTTTTTTACAAAAAGATTTAGCATTTTTTTTAACATCTTACATGAATCCCATTTTTCTTTTTTTGCTTTTTGGTTTTTGTATGTACTCTTTTAGCTCATCATATACGCCGCTCTCATTTGCATACTCTACTACGTTTTTTGCCATCTCAAACCACTCTAGTGTTGTAGGTTTTGTCTTTTCTATGCACACTTGCAAATCTTCATGCATTATCTTTTTTTCAACCCCACTCTCTAAAATCTCTTCAATGATTTTTTCACCAACTTTGTCTACTATGCCTTTTATATCTGCACCTGAGAAATTATAAGTCATATTTGATAAAGAGCTATAATCTATATCCTCCGTTGGAATATCTTTTAGATAAAGTTCAAATATATCCTCCCTAGCACTCTCATCTGGTGGTGGTACAAAAAAGGTTCTATCAAATCTTCCAGTTCTTTTAAATGCACTATCTACATCCCAAGGGGCATTTGTTGCTCCTATGATAAGTATATTTTCATTATCACTCTCTACTCCATCCATCTGAGCTAAGAAAGCATTTATAGTTGTTGTAAGTGAAGAGTTTTTAAGTAGTTCTCTTTTTCTTCCAAGCGCATCTATCTCATCAATGAAAACAACAGCTGGACGATTAGCTCGTACTGTTTCAAACAGAGCTTTTATGTTCTTTTCACTCTGCCCTATATACATATCTAAGATTTCATCAATGCCTATGTTATAAAAAAAGGCTCCACACTCTCCAGCAATGGCTCTTGCAAAATAGCTCTTTCCACATCCTGGAGCACCATACAAAAGTATACCCCCTCCTGCACTCTTCTTAAACTTCTTAAAAAGCTCTGGATTTTTAAAAGGCTGGATTATCTTGATGTTGGCTTGTTTTTTTAACTCTTTAAGCCCACCGATTTGTGAAAATGATATATTGTACTTTTCATTCATTGGCTCAAAAGTAGTTACATCATACTCTCCACCAATTGAGTTTTTTAGTTTTTCACTCATATCTATTTACCTTTGTTTAGACGTTTTTTAAAACTTGCCGGGTCTATGTACTTTCCACTTACTGGTTGATTTTCTTTTATGACTTTGTTTGTTTTTGGCTGATACTTTGTACTGCTCTTGTCTACTTTTATATTTTCAACAAGCCCAACTTTCAGATTTTCAAGTATAGTTAATACTGTTTTTAAATTTTCAGGTTTTACATCTAAGGTTATCTTACTCATGATTTCTTTCTCTCTTTTTTTCTTATTAAATTTTTTATAGTCAAAAATATCACTGAAGCAAACAGGGCTGCTATTAATGTTATCCCTAGATCCTGTGCATTTGATGGTTTTATGACTATCAGTGTTACGAATATATAGATCAAATTCATACCAAAGTTTTTTGCTCCTAGAGTTGCTATTACAAAAAACATAGCTATTAGTGCATATTTTAAAAAGCCAAACTGCTCTTTTAGTTCTGGATACATGTAAAATATACAAAGACTACCTAACATTAAAAGTGTAGTATACACATAAAAGCTTTTTAGAGCTTGTTTGTCTAATCGTCCATTTTTTTCAAAAGGGTATGTTACTAAAAAATAGGAAACCGGATTTTTAACCTCTTGTACTTTTTTTATAAACTCTATTTTGATTCCTTTAAAAAGGAAAAAACCTGCATACATAGCATAACTAAAGATTGGAGCTAAAAACACTATTGCAAGCACATCGCTTATCTCAATACCACCTAGATTTGTAAAGTGTATATTGATGCCATATAAAACAGCTATAAAAGGTATATTTAAACGCCAATCATGTGAGCCAATTATTGCAACAATTAAAAACAAAATCATACTAGGGGTTTCTAAAAATCCAAACTGAGCTCTTTGAGAATTAAGTACATAAGATAGTCCTATAGTTAAAAGCATAAGAGCTGGAATGTACCTATAATAAAACTGTATAAATTTCAAATCTTTTTGATAACTTTTTTTAAATGGGTTTTTTAAAAGTAACTCTTTTAGTATAGATTTTTTTTGTTTTAGTTTTGAAGTAAACAAAGACTGTTTTATATCTAGTGCCATCTCATGGTGGGGATCTTTTGCTAAAACCTCATCTATGATTTTTTTTGCTACGCTCTCTCCATCAAGATAGTAGATACAAAATGCATTTGCTATATGTAAATCCAAATCTGTACTGTCAAGCTCTAACGCTCTATTTATTGCCTCTTTTGCCTCTACAAATCTATTTTGTTCAGCTAAAACTCTACATAGTTGTCCATGGTAAATGGCCGTTTGCGGACTTAGACTGAGTGCTTTTAATATCTGCTCTTTCGCCTCTTCTTTACTCTTAAAACCATACAAAATAGTCTTAGAGTGATAATAATAAAAAACCGAGCTACTTGGAAACTCACCAAGAGCATCTTTACAAAACTCATCTGCTTTTTTGTAATCTTTCTTATTTAAAAAACTAAGTATCAAATATGCATAAATTGACTCTTTATCCCTATCTTTTTTATATATGTTATCCATGCACTCTTTTATAACTTCATCATATTTATCTAAGTCAAAAAGTACTTTAAGCTTCTCTATAAATCTATCCAATGTTGAACCTCTTATACTCTATACAAGCCTTGCATCTGTATCTTATAGCTAAAAGAGTCAAAACAAATGCTACTGGATACAACAGGTCTATCTTTGTAAATGCAACTATGAAAAACAGTACTACTCCTAAAAGATTCACTCCTACAGCTTTTAAAAATGGATAGTGTCTTTTAACCTCTTCTTGATAAGCTACGTAAGTTACTAAGATAATAGTTCCTACAAGTATAACTACATCCAAAGCTTTATAATTCACTCCATAATCATGAAGTAAAAGAGACATAATTGTCCCATAGAAATATGCTACAAAAATATGTGCAAAAAAAGTAGTGATTAGTTTTTTGAATTGTATATTTTTTAGATTCATTTTTTCACCTTTGTTGTATTAAAAAACTCTTTTATACCTACAAAATAACGCTCTATCCCATCAAATCCATGATTTCCACCCTCTTCTACATGTAAAAAGGAGTTTGGCAGTTTCTCTACAGCTTCATGAAAGTCTAATAACTCATCACCTTTTTGAGCTAAAAGCATAAAGTTTTTCTGATTTAGCTTCTCTGTCTTATACTCTTCAAGCATATTTACATGAGTTTCATTCCACTCAAAACTGCTGTCATCATAGAAGTTTGGTACTTTCCCTATATAGTTTTTAAGTGTCTTATATGGGTATATTGAAGGATTTATAAGAACAGCTTTGAGATTATATTTGTTAGCTAAGTACATCGTATAAAAACCACCTAAAGATGAACCTATAAGTTTAACATCATCATATGATTCTATCAACTCTTCTAAGGTTTGTATAACAAGCTTGGGTACATAAGAGAGAGATGGAGCTATAAAATCTTCATCTTGAGTTTTAAAATACTCTCTAAAAGCCCTAGCCTTACTTCCTTGCCCACTCCCACAAAAACCATGTATGTATATAATCATCTCTCTAACCCTCATCAATCTTTAACAAAAACTGCGCTAAACCACTTTTTTCATCGTAATTTACTTGCCAAATAAAAAAGTACTTGTTACGCACTTTTTTACTGATATTAAAACTTTTTTTATTCTCTAACTTTTTTCTAACCTCATTTGTAAAACCATTCATATCCAATTGTTTTACATCTACATGTAAAGAAGATATGACTAGTATGACAGCATCAGAAAAACTCCATATTGAGCTGTTTTTCATATTTGCTTTAACACTCAACTCTTTAAGTCCAAATCTTATTTTGATACTGTTTTTTTCAAACTCTACACTATGTTCATCTTCTACTTCGTAGTTTTCTACCCAGAAGTTATCTCGGTTATAAAACTCTTTAAATCTATAATACAAATCAAAGCCATAACTAAATTTTAAACCTTTTATATTTGGTGTATAGTAGTGATGTTTGCTTACTGCTTCACTTACAAAGATATCTGAAACATCTATATTTTTCCAAAGGTTGCCTAAAAGATAACTCTTTGCTTTTTCATCTCCTAGGTTTGATGCTTTTAATAGATGGTATCTGTATTTTTTTATATCCTTAGTTTCATTGGAGTGATACACGGCCATATTATAATTTATATCTGCACCATACTTGTCGTCTTTATAAGATTCTTGCCAAAGTTTAGCCCCTTTAATCTTGTCTTGTTTTACACCCCTACCATTGTAGTAAAAAGTACCCAAATCAAGTTTACACTCATAAAAATCTATCCCTTTTTCAAAAGCTGCTTTTGCCTCATCTAACATGTCTAGTTTATCGTAATATCTTCCAAGAAAGCAGTTGTTATATACATCTCCAGCTTCAACTGATTTTTTTGTATAATCTATGGCATTCTTATAATCACTTAATATAGCATATAGTCTTCCTATATCCCCTGTTATATAGTTCTCTCTTGCACTTGAATCTTTTAACATAACAGTTACATTGTTTTCATAAGCACTTTTAAGATATTTTAAAGATTGTCTTGGGGATGAGTTATAAAGTGCATGAGCTAAATAAAACTCTTTACATGTAAGACTTTTTTCTTTACATGTAGCTTTATCTCTGTAATTTACAATTCTTTCATACATATCATTAAAGGTTGTACTTTTTTCTATTTTTTTGGAAGCTTGTTTAGTTTTTGTCTGTTTAGATGATGACACAAAATAAAAGATAAAAACTATACTTAAAAGAACTCCAATCAGTATAAATAGCCATTTTCTCATCCAAAACCTTAGTAATATTTTTTATTAGCAATGATTGTATCTTTTAAAATATTTAAGTGCTCTTAATATAATATTTCTACTTTTTATATATAACATTGAGTAAACAAAATTACTATAAAATATCCTCAAATAAAAAGGATTTAAAAGTGCATGAAAATTTAATAACAAAAAATATAGAACTAAACACAGGTAATATTGACTCAAAAAGAACAGAAATAAAAGAGCATTTTTTAAAAACATACAGTTTATTTGAAAAGCAGTTTGAAATATTTATAGATAATAGTGTTTTTTATGAAAGACCTGAACCTCTTCGTCATCAAATAATCTTCTATTTTGGACACACCGCAACTTTTTATATAAACAAATTAGTTTTTGGCAAACTAATAAAAAACAGAATCAATCCAGCTTTTGAATCTATGTTTGCAATAGGCGTTGATGAGATGAGTTGGGATGATTTAAACAAAGCCAATTATGACTGGCCAAGTGTTGATGAAGTCAAAGAGTACAGAAAGTTGACCAAACAAAAGGTTTTAGAGTATATTGAAAATGTAGAGTTTAGTTTACCTATAACATGGCAAAGTCCTATGTGGGTTATTTTAATGGGAATTGAGCATGAAAGGATTCATATAGAAACCTCTTCTGTTTTGCACAGACAACTTGATATATCAAAAGTAAAAAGCCACGCTAATTTTTTGATTTGTGATGAAATCAGCCAAGATTATCCACAAAATGAACTCTTACATGTAGATGGTTTACATGTAAAGCTTGGAAAAGAAAAAAATGATACATTTTATGGTTGGGATAATGAGTACGGAAGAGATGAACAAATCATAAAAGATTTTAAAGCTTCAAAATTCCTTGTAAGTAACGGAGAGTTTTTAGAGTTTGTCAAAGATGGAGGTTATGACACAGATGAATTTTGGTCTGATGAAGGAAAAGAGTGGAAAAACTATACAAAAGTAAAACATCCTACCTTTTGGATAAATACTTCAGATGGTTACAAATACAGAGCCTTAACAAAACTTCTTCCTCTTCCACTTAACTGGCCTGTTGATGTAAACTACCTTGAAGCAGAAGCATTTTGTAGTTATAAAAGTAAAAAACTCTCCTCTCATATCACTTTGCCAACTGAGGCTATGTATAAATGTTTGAGAGAAAATTGTGGTATAAAAAATGAAATAAACGTAAAAGCAAACATAAGCTTTGAACACTTCAGCTCCTCTACTCCTGTTGACAGGTTTGAACATAATGGTTTTTATGATGTAGTTGGAAATGTATGGCAATGGACATCAACCCCAATAGATGGGTTTAAAGGATTTGAAGTACACCCTTTATATGATGATTTTAGTGTTCCTACTTTTGATACTAAACACCATATCATGAAAGGTGGTTCTTGGGCTTCTATAGGAAATGAAGCTCTTGGAGATAGTAGATACGCATTTAGAAGACACTTTTTTCAACATGCTGGCTTTAGATATGTACAAAGTAATCAAGAGGAAAAAAAAGAAGAACTATATTATGAAAAAGATGAAATCATATCCCAATACTGTGAGTTCCATTATGGAGATGAGTACTTTAATACTCAAAACTTTCTTACAAAAGTAGCAGATATTTCTAACAAATACGCTATAAATAAAGGACGTGTTTTAGATATAGGCTGTAGTGTTGGAAGAGCTTCATTTGAGCTAAGCAAAAGCTTTGAAAGTGTAACAGGTATAGATTTTAGTGCAAGATTTATAAATGTTGCCCAATCTTTTAAAGATAATGGTGTTCTAAGATTTGAACAAAAAATAGAAGGTGATATAACCAATCCAAAAGAGATAACATTACAAAACTTGGGTCTACAAAAATCAGTTCTAAAAAAATTAGAGTTTTGGCAAGGTGATGCTTGTAACTTAAAACCTCATTTTAAAAACTATGACCTCATCATAGCAATAAATCTACTAGATAGACTCTATGATGCTGAACTCTTTTTAAGAGATATGGCTAAAAGACTAAATGACGATGGTATTTTTATAGTTGGAAGTCCTTTTACATGGAGTGAAGAGTATGTCAAAAAAGAGAATTGGCTGGGAGGAAAAGTAGAAAATGGAAAAAGAATATACTCTCAAGATACTCTTTTTGACATATTACATGATGAGTTTGAGTTAGTAGAAGAACCATTTGATGTAGAATTTGTTATACAAGAACATGTCAGAAAATACCAACATACATTTTCAAAATTTTCAGTATGGAAGAAAAAATAATACATAATTAAAATAAACAATAATCTTATCTATAATAAGGTTATTGTTTACATTTGTATCTCTGCTCATTTTAAAATCTAAAATGTAATTTTATGTTTTATTTTATAAAGTCTATTGTTTCTAAATTTAATATAGCAGTTTGAATTTCATTCGTATACTTATACTCTTTTGTAGGAACTAATACACCATCAAACTTTTGAAATTTTGTATATAAAGTTTTAAAAACTATAGTCTGGTTGTTAACATATATAAAACCTGTTACTTGTGTAATAGCATAAGTATTTTTATCTACAAAATAAACAACTTTATCATCATTTGCATCCAATACTAAAGCATAATGAGTTTTGTAGTCTTCAAGTTTTAATTGAGCTGCTTTTTGTTTTAAAACCAAAGGGCTGTATAACCTTTTTAACTGGAGCATCATCGCTTTTTCTTTTACACCACTTACATCCTCTTTTTGTCCATTAAACACTCTATATTTTTCTAAAGGAGTCAATACTCTTGTCTCTGTTTTTAATGGATAAGAAAGTGTAGTTTTTAGTGTGTGAGGTAAAATAACTTCTCTATTGTCTGTTCCGTTTATATTTTGTGCTACTGCAAAAACTTTCCATACTTGTTTATATGAATTTAATTTTTCAATGTTTTTTTCACCACCATATACATCAATAATATTTTTTAATATACTGCCTATATCATTTCCGTAAATATTAGAAATAAATATACTACAAAGTAATAGTTGTTTAACTATTTTCAAAATTTTCCTTTTAATTAAATCTTGTTAATATTATCATAATTAGGTATATACCTGTAAGATAATCGTAAATTTTGCACCTTTATTAGTGTTTTGAATGTTAATTTTACCGTTCATATTATTTTCTATAATCATCTTAGTCATGTAAAGACCTATACCAGTTCCTTGTGACTTATGTTTGGTTGTAAAGTAAGGGTCAAATATTTTGTTTATTATATCCTTTTCTATTCCACCTGCATTATCTTCAATAGTTATATATATTTTATTTTCTTTAGCATAATTGTCTATTATTATTATTGGGTCTTCAATTTTTCTTTGTATCAGGATATCTTTTGCATTAGAAATTATATTTAACAATGCTTGAGAAAATTCATTTTTGAAACTTGTTAATTTTAGGTTTCCATTATTATGCTTAATTTGTGTTTTTATGTGCGAGCTTTTCAGTGATGAATCTATTATCATCAAAGCACTATCTATACTTTGTTTAACAAAAAACTCTTCTTTTTGTTTTTCTGGCTTATAATAGTCTCTAAAATCTTCTATTGTCTTCGACATAAAGTCTATTATAGATATTCCACCTAGAATTTTTTTACGAAATCTCTCTTTTGTTAACTTTCCTTTCTCTTCATATGCATCCATATACATGATAATCGCACTGAGTTGCATAAGAGGTTGCCTCCATTGATGGGCTATATTACCTATCATCTCTCCCATCATTGCTAGTTTTGATTGTTGTATTAGAAGCTGATCATTTTGTTCTTTTTCATCTTGTGCTATTTTTTGAACTTCTAATCTATGATTGATCTCATTTTCTACAGTTTGTTCTAAATTTTTATTGATTTCTTTTAGTTTTTTTTCATTTTTATTTATTCTTTTTATGAGTATATTAAAAAAATAATTCAGTGCAATAGCAGCAAAAATAAAAAGTAGTACAGAAGTTATAGTAGAGTTTCTAATAATACTCTTATATTCCATCTTCTCTTTAGTAACATCTAAAAAGAATCGTACATTAAAAATGTCATTTTGATTTCCTTTTTCAAATGAAAATGTTTTAGTTACATAAAATTTAGAAGCTATGTTAAACAGTCCTTTTTGTTCCTCTTTACACGTAGCAATAAGTTTTAAAAAATTTTCATTGTCTTCTACTTTTTTGAGATAGTACTCTTTTTCTTGATTATTTTTACTAATAAAACTAATAACACCATCACTGTTATTGAACTCTTTTATATCAAAAAGAAACTTTTCTGTATCTATTAAAAACTCCACAGCAGAGCTTTTCAAAGGGAATAAAAGCCTGTAATACAATCTATTGTTTTTCTCTACAAAATCAATCTGGCTATTTTTCATTTTGCCTATATCGCTCTTGTTTAAATTTGATAATATATTTACATACTTTAAATATGGATTCTTTTTTTGTAGTGTTTTTAATATTAAATCTAATTTATCGTTAAGCTCTTTTTCTTTACTTGTATTTATATGATTAAGTATTTCATCATCTTCAAAATAAACCATAAGATTTGAATAATTATTGTTTAAATTTTTTAAGAAATTTCCATACTGATTATCTATTGATGTTTTATAGGAGTCTTGCAATAGGTAAAGGTAGTTTTTATAAGATGTTTTATGTTGAAAATAAAGAGTCAATAACAATATAGATATAAGAAAAAGTATAAAAAGCAAACTCTTTTGTTTTAAAGATACCTTAGTGTAATTCAATTTTATATCCAATACCTGATATGTTTTTAATAAGCTCTTTTGATGTTTTTTTTCTTAAGTCCTTTACGAGTGATTTAAAAGCATCTGTGCTAACTGATATGTCTTCCCAGATATGATACTCGATATTTTCGTATGAAATTACATTTGGTGAATTCTTAATCAATAGATTCAGTAAAAGGGCCTCTTTTTTATTGAGAGTTTTTGTTTCTCCATCTTTAAAAACTGTTTGGTTCTTTACATCATAAATTATATTTTGAGTTAACTTTATCTCTTGTGTAGTTTTATTAGTCATTACTTTTATACACTCATCTAATGCAACTACTAAATCATCTTTATTAAAAGGTTTTACGAGATATTTTGTGATATAAAGCTCAACCGCACTCATAAGATAGTTTTGTTCAGTATATGCTGTCATAATTATGACAGGAGTACTCAAATCTTCTTTTCTAATCTCTTTTAAAACATCTAGCCCATTTATTTTAGGCATACATATATCTAAAAGTAATATTGAAGGTTTATATAAATTGTATAATTCAAGAGCTTCAGCTCCATCATTTGCAGTGATGACCTTATCAACGTATAACTCTAAAACTTCAGTAACAGTCTCTCTTATCTCACTCTCATCTTCAGCATAAAGTATGGTTAAGTCTTCTAAATTCATTTTTTACTCGTATTTTTTATATAAATTAGCAAAAGCATATGCTTTTGCTAATTGTTTTATAATTTATTGTTTTTTTGCTTCTACGTCTATTGTGATTGCAATTTTATCACCTACAACTGCTCCACCTGTTTCTAAAAGCTTGTTCCATGTTAAACCAAAATCTTTTCTACTGATTTTTGTCTCTAACGCAAATCCTAACCTAGTATTGCCCCATGGATCTTTTACTATACCATTATTTTCAAAATCAAAAGTAACTTTTTTTGTGATACCTTTAATCGTAAGTTCACCTAAAGCCTCATCCCCATTTACCGATAACAGTTTAAAGTCTATATTTGGAAATTTTTCAGTGTTAAAAAAATCAGCCGCTCTTAAATGATCATCTCTGTCTTTATTATCAGTATCGATAGAAGATACATCTACGCTTGATGTAAGAGTATTAAACTTTTTAGTACTTTCATCATAATCTATAGCTGCATTATATTTTCCAAATGTTCCATATACATTTGATATTAACATATGTTTTACTTTAAAAGTAATCTTTGAATGAGCTGCATCAAGTTGATATGTAGATGCAAAAACAGTAGAACTTAAAACTAGAATCGCTAGTATTAATTTTTTCATTTTTCTTCCTTTGGTTTGATATTTGAAAGTATATAAACTATAAGTGGGAAAAAAGAGGGAAAGGTATTTTTATAAACGATGTCTTATTTTAAATGAATTATGATAAAATCAACAAAAAGGCAACACTAGATGGAAATTTCAACTCCTGCACTTCTTTTTCCAGCTGTATCCTTGCTACTTCTTGCATACACAAATCGTTTCTTAGCAGTTGCTAGTTTGATAAGGTTATTAAGTAATCAAATAAGAACAAAAGATGATTGTGAAATCAATGAACAAATAAGTAACTTAAGACGTCGTTTAGAGCTTACCAAATGGATGCAATTTTTTGGTGTTGTATCTATACTACTATGCACAATTTCAATGTTTTGGTTGTTTCTAGAATTTATTGAAGTAGGTAAAAAGATATTTGGGCTTAGCCTAGCGGCTATGTGTATTTCTCTTCTACTCTCACTATGGGAAGTCTATATCTCTACAAATGCACTCAATATGGAGCTTAAAGATTTGGACGATAAATGCAATAAATAACCTTTACATGTAAAGGTTATTTTCTATACTCATTCATATTTACACTGTGTAATCTCTGAGCATATCTTTTTATCCATATATCTAAAAGGGGTTTTATATCTTCAAATGTAAAATCTTCATAACTTTCAACATCGTCTTTTACATTTTTGTCCAAAAGCATTACTATAGTTTCTTTTGATTTTTTTTCTAAAACTCTCAAAGCAAAATGAACTCTTAGTTTTCTCTCTTCTAAACTAGTTGATCGCATAGCTGCCTTTAGTGCTAAACCAAATGGCATATATTGGTGAGGTAATAGATTATCAAAACTAATATCTATAGAAAGAAAAGCTGACTTTAAAATTAATTTTTTATTTCCAATATTGTTTTTTAATACTTTATTTAACTCTGTATTAAGACCTTGTGTAAAATACTTAGATATCTTAACTACCAATTCTTTATCTATTTGTTCTTTCTCTTCATCCAATATCATCATCTTAACTGGTTCAACTTCAATAGAGTTATATTGACTAAAATCATAATCGTCTTTTATATAATAAAAAGCATTTCTATTTAACTTTGAAGGTTTCAGCTTTTTTAAGTCATCTATAATCGCAGGTGGAGGAGTATTTGGTGTTGACTGAAATGATGCAAAATCAGTTATGCTTGCATAAGCATCAGATACATTTTCTGCCACATCATCAGAAGGAACTACTACACTTGGAGATTTTGAAGAACAAGCACTTATCATAATAATCACTACTAAAAATATACTTGTTTTAATTATCTTATTTACCATTTTTATTCCTCTTGGGTTTTCTTTTTTTCTTTTTTACCTTCAGTAGAAATAATTTCCATATAAAAGCTGTCGCAATCTTGTTCACTTGCTTCATTCATATGTTTTGTGATATCTACAAACTCAATGGATTGAGGTTCTTCATCGTCTTTACCAAACTTACATTTTAAATCCCAAAAATCTGCACCCTCAGGAAGAGGTTTTCGCTTCTCTCTTTTTATATACTTTCTTACTTCATATTTAATAGCATCTAGTTGTCTTGCAGGGTTCTTATTACCCTCTTTTAGTTTAAATACTTTTTTCATCAAATGCCTTTATATTTTTTTCTATCTTCTCATCCCATAAAGCATAAGCACGAGAACCTGTTGATTTCGTCTCACCACCAGCTTTTTTGCCTTCTGCTGTTAGATGGTAGTCTTTATTTTTCTTTTCAAGATATCCCATCTGTACAAATTTTTTGTTTAACTCATTTGTTTTTATTTCTAGTTTTTGTGCTAGTTTTGAAGTTGTTAGTTTTGTTTTTGCCATTATTTTGCCTTTCAAGCGAATTATATCTGAGTTAAGGTAAAATACTACTATGCTAAACAATAAAAAATACTCTTTTCTACTAGTTACTTTACAGTTTACATGTATATCACTTCTTATTATTTTAAATTTATCTATGTTTACAAAAACTATTCCTCTTTTAATACTTTCACTTAGTATTGTTTTTTTTCTTTACACACTTTTATTCAATAGCATTTCAAATTTCAATATCATTCCTGATATCAAAGACAATGCCAAACTTATAACAACGGGAGCTTACAAATATATCCGTCATCCTATGTATCTTACTGTAATTGTCACCATGTTTGCTCCCCTATCAAACTCTATAAATTATGCAAATATCAGTATATGTACAACCTTAACTATAACTATACTTTTAAAAATCAAAAAAGAAGAATATTTGTGGCAAAAAAAATCAAAAGCATATAAAAGATATATGAAAAAAACAAAAATGCTTATCCCCTTTGTTTTGTAAAGTTTAGGATTGTGTTTTACACCTTTATACTCACTCACTTATATTGTTTTTCAATTTAGTTAAAAAAACAGCATATTAAAGATATACTAATGTGAATTAAAAAAACAAGGATTATTTTGTCTCTTATCACTCTTGATTATGTTGATACACTTGATGGGAAAATTGAAAAAAAAGTTTTAGAGTTTTCTGCAGATTTACTTCCTAAAAATGTAAATAAACAATCACTCTTTGTTATAAAAGTCGATGGTCAATCTATGCAGCCTGTTATTAAAGACAGAACTATTGTTGTGGCTGACTTATCCCAAAGAATACTTGAGGATAAAAGTATTTACCTCGTCTATAAAGACGATAGAATGTGGATAAAACAAGCTAAAAAAGAAGATTTTGGCATGACATTTGTTTCTATTAATAAAGCATTCTCTCATCTATGTTACAAGGAAGAAGAAGTACGTGTGATTGCAAAGGCTGTCTTATCTTTTAACACCTTTTGATTAAAGAAAACAAGCCAGTTTTAAATATAATCCAATATTGAAAACATGGATTTCCAATACAAATAGTTAAAAACTACACTTATCAATTATTAAATAATGTTTTGTATTTATATCTTTTTATTTTTATTTAAAATATTTATTAAATTAGATATACTTTAGTATGAAACATATAATAGATGATAAATTATTTTCGGTCATTAATGCTATTCCAAATCCAGTGATAGTGATAAGTCAGGATAAACTACAGAGTGTAAACAGTGCTTTCTTAGAGTTTTTTGATATTCAATCTGTAGAAGAATTTAATAAAGCTCATGATTGTATAGAAAAACTTTTTGTACAAAATAATAGTTTTTTTACACTATCTGATGTAATAGGAGATAAGTACTGGACTGATTACCTATTTCTCAATCCTGAAGTTGTTCGTATTGTATCTATTATAGATTTAAATAATCAAATGATTGATTTTGAGCTTACCATAAAAAAAATAGAAAATGAATCGGAATATATTATTGTATTTAATGATATTACTCAATTTATTGCCAAAAAAAATGAATATAAATATTTTGCATATCATGACCATCTAACAAAAATATATAATAGACAAAAGTTTGATGAATTATTTATAAAAGAAATTTCGAATAAAAAAAGGTATAAAGACCACCTTTCTATTCTTTTAATAGATATAGATCACTTTAAAAAAGTCAATGATACATATGGACACCATATCGGTGATTTAACACTTATAGCGTTAACAAAGCTTATTAGTAAAGATCTTCGTATTAATGATGTTTTTGCCAGATGGGGTGGTGAAGAATTTATTATTTTGTTACCAAGAACAGATATTGATGCAGCATATACTAAGGCTCACGAAATACGTACAATGGTTGAATCTCATGTAGATATAGAACTTCCTCAAATTACACTAAGTATCGGTGTAACTGAAATGAATAACTCCGATACCACACAAACATGTTTACAGCGTGTAGACAAGGCTCTATATCTTTCAAAAGATAAACGTAATAATGTAGTAAAAATAATTTAATTATTGAAGTAAAGATTAAAAAGAATAATTTATATTTTAGTAAAATGAGACAATCTAGTTTTAAATATGAACAATATTGGAAATTACACTTTTCAATACTAAAAATCAATAGTTGAAAAAACCAATTTTTAATAAGTAAACAATAAGCATTGAGAATTTATTTAGATATTTTCAATTTCCTATCACCTGATTGTTCAATCTTTGATGTAGCCATAACCTTTTTATCATTACCGCTTATTATTATGCTATACTGAACGTAATCTCAAATACTCGATCTGTATTTGACTTCGTTTTTATAATCCTTTAAAAACTCAATAACTATACATAAAGCTTAGATCTACTCAAATTAACAGTAACCGATTTTTGTTAGGCTTATTCACGATGCACTTTTCTCCATAACTGATGTACTCACCCATAATGGAACCACTATATATCCCCTGAATGGTAGATTTTCTGCGAGTGAAAGGATATCAAGTCGTGAAAACAATTATTAGCATACTCGAAAACCGTGCACCGAAAACCAGAATTAAAATCAAACCGAGGCAAAATCTGCGTTTTTAAACGCTATCTGTTTGCTGAAAAAAAGAATGCAAAAACATGAACGGAATGTGAGTTTCAGCATTGGAGTGGTGACATTTGAAAATCTTCCGGAGGATATTAAAGAGGCTATTGATGCTGCCGACAAGTTGATGTATTCCGTAAAGAACGTTGAAAAAGATAATGTGGCCTATCAGGTGTATCGGGCAAAAAGCTGATAAAGTGGCATTTCCGTTAAGACACAAACAAAGACCAAGGAGTCTAAATGAATACCTCAAAATCTATTACAGAAAAAATCAATCGAACAATATATGGTCTTATCAGTCTATCACTTGGATTTATCAGCCTTACTATGATCGTTTCTTCCCTTTATGACATCTGGGCTTCACTACACGAGCAGACACTGCTTACCAAAGCCCTTCTCGATGCAGTCGGTTTCATTGTGATCGGAACGGCTGTTTTTGATGTGTCCAGGTTTTTGATGGAGGAAGAGGTATTCAAAGTACATGGTGAAGAGACGAGCATAAAACAGAGAGTTACTTTGATAAAATTTCTTATTATCATCATTATTGCAGTCTCGCTAGAGGCTTTGGTATTCGTTTTTTCCGCTGCGAAAAAAGACATCAGCTTATTGGTGTACCCGACTTTTTTACTATTAACCGCTGTTATGTTAGTAATCGGCTTGGGTGCTTATCAAAGAATGACCAGAGAGGAACAGTGATATTGTTTAAACACGGAGGTCATTCAATACATTTCTGATGAACACTTTCTGAATAATATTTTCAGTTTGAAGTAAAAGTTCCGAAAAGAACTATATATGAGTATTAAAAATGCAACTAAAAATAGACTGTGTCTATGAAAGACTACTCTTTTATAACTTCTTGACCGGCTATATTCTTTTATAGTAGACTTGAAGAGAACATGCAATTGAAATTTTTAGAGGAGTCTATCTGAAAATCCATAGTCTAAATACAATTCTTATTAATCAATAATTAAATTATTTTCACTACATTATTACGTTTTTCTTTTGAGAAATATAGAGCCTTATCTATAAAAATAAAAGGTGCCAGACCCTAATAAAAGGTGCCAGACCCTTATTATGAACTTTTAAAATAAAAAAGAATATTGGAAACACTGATTTCCAATACTGAAATAAATTAATGAAAAGACAAATTTTCAATAATAATAAAAAAGTTTAATTTATAAGAAATATCCATATTTAATTAATCAATTATAACTACACTTGATATAAATTTTTGATATTGGTATTGAAACTTTTTTTGATATTTATACATGAAAATAGAAAGTTTATCTTTTAGTACAATCAGTCTAAATGGTTCTAGCTCATTAGTATCACTATTATCACAATATATATTTGTTGCTTTATTGCCATCTAAATAAATTTCTGAAGTACTTTGTTTACCATTACACATCTCTTCAATTTTTATATTATGGAGAGAAGATTTTTTTTTACTTAATGAAATTTGTAAAAATCCTTTTTCTGTAAGGTGACCTAATAAAAAAATGTGTTCATTATCTTCTGACTCAATTCTCCAACTAAAAAAAGGTAAATCTATATTATAGATATTTGTAACAATAGAATTTTTATTTTTTAAATTATAAAATATGTTAGACAAATATCCTATAGGATTAAGTCCTTGTAAATATTGATAAAATGGTATTATAGATAAAATAAAAATAATTAAACCTTCTCTTAATAGCTTTTTTTTATTTATTTTCATAATCTGCAATATCTTTTTTTACCATTTAATCTTTTCTTTTTGTATTTAAATGCATATTATAGTATTTTCTATTATTATTTACTTTAATTCTTTAGAAATTAAGAAAACTAAATAAAAAGGTGCCAGACCCTCATTATGAACTTTTAAAATAAGTTTAATTT
>CBDLTN010000021.1:0-22305 GCA_965306065.1 uncultured Sulfurospirillum sp.
GCTATGGTGACCAGATGAACATGAGAAACAGTAAGCTCTTAGTACAAGAGATACAAAAACTAAATGATGTGATTGAGCCTCAAAAACTTAAAGGTATTTTTATCTCCCTTAAAAATACAACTTATACATTAGAGGTACTAAGAAAACTAGTATCAATTTTAGAAGAGTTAAGTAAAAAACTTCCTATACCAATAGCTCTTGGGAACTATACACATAAACAATTTAATATACTTAAAGTTGAAACTAATTTAACAAGAGTTAAACTATTTAAAAATGAAGATATTGCAAAGCTTTTATTTAACCCTTCGCTATTTAAAAATTCTGTAAAAGTCATCATTTTTGATGATGGTGATGAAAAGGATATTGATAAAATATCTTCTATCTTAGGTACATATAGTCATACCATGTCTTATGAAAAAGATCTACAAAACTTTCTTAAAAAAATAGAAAATAAAGTCGTTGACTTTGCTATTTATCAAACAAAAATTAATTTTCAACCAAGAAAGAAGCAACCTTATAATCTATCAAAAGAGAGAAGGACTCTAGCTCTTTCACAAAAAACTATTAGTAATTTACCTGTTTTTACAGATACTGCTATTAGCACATTAACAACCGTTACTAATTTTGATGCTGTAAAAGTCTCACATGAAATTAAATCTTTTAAACCACAAAAACTAGAAAATACAGTAAGCTCTATCATGGAATTTAAAGGAGATTTAGAAGGACATTTTGTTTTAATATTTCCTTTAGAACTAGCATATAAATCAATAGAAGCTATGATTGGAGAAAAACTAAACAATTATTCATTGGATGATATCATAGATGGTATTAGTGAGTTTTGTAACATAATAACAGGTAGTGCAAAAACAATATTTTCCGATAAGAATGTCAATGTATTATTTGATTTACCAAAAACAAGCACTTGTATAGTCACAACAACTAATGCTTTACCACAAAACAATGGCGTCTGGATTGATATGGAACTTGAAAATATGCCTTTTTACATGTACATAACAAAATAAGGACAACTTATGCGTATAAATGCAAACCAAACACAAGCTTTAGTAGTTGATATTCAAGAAAAACTATATCCTCATATAAATAACAATGAACAACTTTTAGAAAATACCCTAACGCTTATAAAAGGTCTAAAACTTCTTAATATTCCTTTTGTTCTTAATGAGCAATATCCTAAAGGATTAGGTCATACAATTGAGCCTATAAAACAGCTTTTAATAGATGAAAAAGTTTATGAAAAAGTAACCTTTAGTTGTTGTCAAACTAAAGAGACTTTAGAGTGTATAGAACAAAAGAGTAAAAAGTTTGTTATCGTTTTTGGAGTAGAAGCTCATGTATGTGTTTTACAAAGTGTTCTTGATCTTCTTGAAACTGGATTTATACCAGTCTTAGTAACTGACTGCATAGACTCAAGGAACTCTAACGACAAAAGAGTATCCATTGATAGAATGCTTCAAGCAGGAGCAATTCCAACTACTTATGAATCACTTCTTTTTGAACTATGCAGTAGTGCGAAAAACGGTGTATTTAAAGAGATAAGCAAACTCATTAAATAGCTTGAAAAAGCATAAGCAGTTTTTCATCTTCATCACTAAACATTGAGATTGGTGAAGATGCTGCTAGCCTGAAACTTTTTAGCTGTTCAAATCTCTCTTTTGGGTGAAAGTACTGTAAAACTTGTCCTGATGACTTTTTATATAGTTTTGCATCTTTTTCAAAAAGAGTTATATCTGTTGTAAGTATACCATCATCATAATTTGCTTCAACTGCTAAAAATTCACTCTCATTGTCTTTTACCATAACTCCATCAGCTACTTCAAAACCTGTTTGAGTATTTATATCTGCTAAAAAATATCCATCTTGTTTAACAACAGACTTAACATCATCAAAAAATTTATCTAACTCGTCATCTCTCATATAATTAAGAACATCTCCTACAGCTAAAGCACACTCAAATGAGTTCTTTTCCAAACTAAAAAGTTCTTTTTTTTCTGCTTTTACACCAAGTGAAAGTGAACGTTTTATCATCTCTTCACTTCTATCAATTCCAAAAGAGTTAAAATCATTCTCTTCAAGAAGCTTAAGAAGTTTTCCATTACCACATCCGATGTCTAAAACTGACTTTACTCCTAAAGGATAAAGAAGTTGCAAATACGATGAGTACAAAATTTCATACTCATCATAAAAGCCTATTAACGGTTCTATTTTTGCATATAAATCAAGTGAATTAGTCAATTAAATCCTTATCAAACTCTTCTTGATTAAACGTTTTTCCTAAATGTTCACATACTAGTTTTACATCACGCTCTGCATTTCCAAGACAACTTGTAGCTCCAGGACTTGGAGTCATATTAAAAATAATTCCTGTTCCAGGATTTACGCTAGCTTCACCTAACATAAGCTTTTGATTCTTTTTATCAAGAACTTGTGGACGAACACCACCAAAACCTTCTGCATACTCTATCTCATCTAAAGAGAGTGATGGAACAATTTTTCTTGCATCTTTTACAAACAATCTTTTGTTTATATAAGGTACTTCAAATAAAAAGTTTCTAAAGATATATTTTCTTATGTCACTATCTGATAATAAATCACCAAATATCTTAGCAATATTTCTATCAAATCTTAGTGTCTTAAAAAAATCAACTACAGTTGAATTTCCATGATAACGCTCAAGTTTTGGAAGAGCAAGAGCAGTTGGACCAAATCTAGTAAAACCATTTGCTAAGATATCAGGGTCACCATGAAGTGCTGCAAAAGGTAATTTTGGATGCTGAACCATATATACCTTACCATTTAAAATTTTCTTAGTAGTCATATAGAAACTTCCAGCCATTGGAAGACAGCCATAATCCGTTCCATGACCCATACTATGAGCTAGGTAAAGAGAGTGTGCTCCTGCATTAACAACTACAAAATCAGCAGTATAAGTCTCACCTGCTGCTTCTATTACATGTTTTTTTCCTTCTTGTTTTATGCTTGTTACTTTTGAATTAAAAAAGACATCAGTTACTACTCCATCTATCTTTTTTGCATTATCTACTAAAGAGACTGACATTTTACCAAAGTCTACAGTACTCCATTCGCCACTCTCAACACCAACACCAACAATACTTTCTGGTCGTTCATTACCATTTTCATCAAAAACTAATTTTGGTTCTATCTCTTTTAATTTGTCTTTTTCAAAAACTTCAAGATATGGGAAAAGCTCTTTAAAATCCTCATATCTTTTTCTCATATAAGCTACCTCTTCATCACCTACACCAATCGCCATCTTTTGATGTGCGAACATAAATTCGTTTTCATAACCATACTGCAAACAGTATTTTTCAACCATCTTTGCAGTTCTCTTTACACTAGTTGCTTTTTCAACTGTATAATTTGTCTCAATATCACCACAATGAATAGTCTGAGAATTACTAGTTCCCTTCGAATTTAAAGTTGCTAAACTATCATATTTTTCTAGTAAAGCTATACTTTTGACATCGGTATACTTAGCTAATTCATAAAAAAGAGCCGCACCTGAAATCCCCCCACCAACAACTAAGACCTCATAATGTTTGTTCGCCATGCGATATGTCCTTGAACTTGAAATTTTGTTGGGCTAATCATACTATAATTATTATAAAATGCGCCATTATCGATATAGACTATAATCATCTTTTAAACTAATACAAAGTTTAACTCCTAATTAACACTACATTGCTTTTATAATATTATTATTTTTTTATAATGTCATGGATTTATTATACAATCAAGTTAAAATAAATAAAAAGGAGTTCATATGGATCATGCTGTTAATAAGGATTTAGAACTAAAACATATAGCCCAAATTAACGACGAAAAATTTTTCATTTCAACTATAAAAATGGAAGTACGCCACTCTTGGTTAAATCAACACCATAATGTCAATGTTTATGAAACTATGATATTTGAAAAAAAAGGTGATAAAGTCTTGTATGAAAATTCACTGTTCAATAGAAGATATACCACATACGAAAATGCCGAAGAAGGTCATAACCATATCGTTAAAAATATAGAAAAAATTGTCAAAACTACAAGAGAATGTAGAGCAAAACTACTTTAACTATAAAGGGAATTAACCCTTTATAGCTATTGCTTCTATCTCAATTGCTACTTTTAAAGGCAATGTTTTAACCGCTACAGTACTACGAGCCGGTTTATGATTACCAAAAAACTCTGCGTATACTTTATTTACATCTGCAAAGTCTTCCATATTTGCTAAAAAAATTGTTGTTTTTACAACTTTGTCAAGACTGCTTCCGCCCTCTTTTAAAACTTCGCTTAAATTCATCAATACCTGTTTTGTTTGAATTGCTATGTCACCCTCTACTAATGCACCATATGCATTAAGTGGAATTTGACCTGAAGTATATATCATATCTCCAATATTTACAGCTTGAGAATATGGACCTATAGCTGCTGGTGCTTTATCAGTACTTATGTAATTCATCTAAAATCTCCTTTGAAATTTTCTATTACATGTAAAAAAACTTTTTCAAGTTTTTCAACCTCATCCATACCACATCTCTCATTGATAGCATGAATTGTATCATTTATAACTCCACACTCTATAGAGTCTATACCAAACTTTGAAATATATCTAGCATCACTTGTTCCACCCGCGGTTGAAAGTTTTGCTTTCGAACCTGTTACTACTTCTATTGCATTTTGAATTGCTCCAACTATATCACTATTTTTACTTGTAACAAAAGGAAAAGAGCCTTGAGTAAGCTTTAAGTTATAGTCCAAGCCGCTACATAGCTCAACTATGTACTTTTCTATATCTTCTTTAACTGTATTTGTTGAGTTTCTTACATTAAACATCATATTAAGTTCACTTGGAGTTACATTGGTAACTTCCATACCTGCTCTTATATCTGTAATTACTAGCTCACTTGGAGCAAAATTTTCATCTCCATTATCAAAGTGATGTCCTGCCATTTTATTCAAAATAGGTGCTATTTGACTTATAGGATTTACTGATTTTTCTGGATAAGCAGCATGCCCTTGTTTACCTTTTATGTTTAAATAACCATTAATAGAACCACGACGTCCTATCTTTATAGCATCCCCAAATACTTCTTCACTTGTAGGTTCAGCTACTATTGCATAATCAGGAAGAAAATTTATCTTTTTTAAGTGTTCTAAAACCTTAATAGTTCCGTATGTTGCTTCACCTTCTTCATCACTTGTTAAGATTGCTGAGAGTGTTCCATTGAACTCTTTTGTATGCTTCATAGCTTGGATGAATGCACAAACCCCACTTTTCATATCTTGGGTACCTCGAGCATAAACTTTTCCATTCTTTAGTGTTGGCTCAAACGGATCACTATCCCAACCCTCACCAGGAGGCACTACATCTATATGTCCTGCAAAACTCAGATGTGGACCATCCCCAAATTTTTTGTATATAAAAATATTTTTTGTATCTTCTATATTTATAATTGTATGTTCGTAAGCTGAAAGATAATCAGCAATGAAAAAAAATGCTCCATCATCATCAGGTGTAATTGATTTGTATCTAAGTAGTTTAAAAAATAGTTCTTGGGTTGTCATAAAATTCCTTATAAAAAGGTGTATTATACCAAATCAGGTTTAGGCTCTCCTAAGTAAAAACCTTGAAATTCATCAATTCCTAATTTGTAACATTTATCATAAACATCTTTTGAATGTATAAATTCTGCTGTAGTCTTTACATGTAAAGTCTTTGCAAAAGAGACAATAGCTTTAACAATAGCTTCTGAGTTTTCATCTTTATCTATGTTTTTTATAATAGAACCATCTATCTTTAAATAATCTGGTTTTAACTTCATAAGGTAAGAAAAGTTACTATAACCTGTACCAAAATCATCTATTGCAATCTTTACTCCAAGTCGTTTTGCTTTACTTATAAAATTCTCTATTCTATCTTGATTTTCTATATTTTCATCTTCTAAAATTTCAAATATAACTTGTTTTTCAACACCATATTCTTTTAATTTATCGATGATGTAGTTGTTTATATCACCATCCATCATGTCTCTTGCTAAAAGGTTTATTGATACTAATTTATCTGTTTTTGAAATCTTTTTAAAGCTTTTATCTATTATCTGTTTTGCCATTAATGTGTAAAGTCTAACTTTTTTAGATGTTCCCATAAAAAAACCTGGACTTACTACTTTACCCTCACTATCTTCTACACGAGATAATGCTTCGTATTTATGTATCTCTCCATCTCTTGAATATATAGGTTGATAATAAGGCATGACCTTATCTTCATCCAAAGCTTCTTTAATTATCTTAACATATTTTAATCTATCTTTATACTCACTTTTATTATCCATTCCATGAAGATAACAGGCAAAATCTTTTTGAGTTTTTTTTGCACAATCAAGAGCAATAAGAGCTTTATTAAGTGTGTCTTCATCCTCTAAGCAAAAGCCTATTGTAGAGTCTATAACAATTGATTCTTCTATTTCAGGTATAACGATTTCATTTGTTTTAAGAATCTGAACCATCTCTCTTGCTACTCTTTCATACTTCTCTATATCTAAAACACCAGATCCAAGAAGTAAAAATTCATCAGAACCTATCCTAAAAGTTTTCATATTTTCTTGATCAGCATAATCTTTAATGGTTTTTGCAATATTTTGTAAAACATAATCACCTACATCTCTTCCATAGTAATCATTTATCTCTCTAAAGGCATCTATATCAACTACTATTGTTTTGGGATTAGGTGTGTCTTTAATCTCTTTTTTGTATAAAAGTACATTTGGTAATTTTGTTACACTATCTGTATATAACATACTCTTTAAATTTTGATTTTCTAGTTTTAGCTTTTCTAAAGAGTATTCATCCAAAACAAGCACCTTTCATATAAAATAAAACTATTATACAAAAAAACTTAAAAGATTACAATTTCACCAAGGTAGCTCCAAATCCACCTTGGTTTGGTGGGGCATCCTTAAAAGACTCTACACTTGGGTGGATTTTTAAAAACTCTCTTACTGCATATGCTAATTTTCCAGTACCTATACCGTGATATATATGCAATTCATCATATCCATTTATTAGAGCATCTGATATGAATTTATCTAAATTTTCTACTGCTTCTTCACCACGTTGACCATGAAGATCTAGAACTACAGTTGAATTTGCATTTTGTTTTGAAACTGTTACTTTTGATTTTGCTGCTGATTTAGGAGCATTACCACTTCTTTTTAGTGTATTTAATGGAACTCTTAAAGTTATACCATCACACTCTATAGTGGCTTGATTTTTCTTTATTGCTTTTAAAATACCGCGTGAGCCGCTATATTTTATTGTATCTCCAACTTTTAAAGGAATTGGCTTTTGTTCTACTGATTCACTTTTATGTGTTGCTTTTTTATACTCATGAGCTCTATTTAAGTGACGATGTGCTTCTTTAGAATCTTTTGTTTTTATAGCCTCTTTTGCCTCTTTTATAGCTTTTGTATACTCGAAGTTCATCTTTGATTTTTGTAAATCAAACTCTTCTTTATGTTTTTCTTTCTCATCTTTAAGATTAGTTTTTAGTCTTTTTATATCTTCAAGTTCACTTTGTAGTTTAGAAGATTGTTCTCTCATTTTGAGTTCTAAATCAATATTTTTTTGAATAAGCTCATTTAGTTTTTCTTTATCTTCTCCATACACTTCTCTAGCTTCACTCACTAAAGTAGCAGGTACCCCATATCTCAAAGCCGTTTCAAAAGCATAACTTTTTCCAATAGTGCCTTGTAAAAATCCAAAAGTAGGTCTTTGATTTTTTTCATCATATATTGCAGCTAAAAGTTCTACTTGTTCATTTGTTGCCAAAAGTGATGCTAGTCTTTTATGATGGGTCGTTATGATTATTTTCATATTTCGCGCTATTAGTTTTTCAATGATAACTTTAAACAAACTAGCAGCTTCATCTGCATCTGTTCCAAGCTCTATCTCATCAACCCCAACAAGCGTTGAATTTTTACCAAACAATCCTGCAAACTGAGTCATACGTCCTGCAAATGTTGATATATCATTTTTTACATTTTGCGGATCATCTAGTATGGCAAAAAGCTCTTTAAAAGAACCTATTGTTGATTTGGCTGAATCTATACTCATAGGAAGCAGATACTTCGAAAGAAATGCTGCACTTAGTATAGATTTTAAAAGCATAGTCTTACCACCAGCATTAACACCTGTTATCATTAAAACCTGTTTAGTAAAATCTAAACTTATTGGTTTAGGATCACTAAGAGCTGGATGTGAAAATTTTTCTAACTTTATCTCTGTACTTTTCTTTGGAAGCACAAATTCCATCTCTTTATCTTTTGCAAAATTTACTCTTGCTTGATAGGCATCAAATCTATCGAACTCTCTATTAATAAATTTTAGAAAAAATAGTGACTTTGTAAATGTAGTTGAAATTGACTTGCAATATTTATATATAAGCTCTTCTTTTTTAGCAAGTAAATCATTCTGTTTTGATTTTAGTTTGGTAATGCTTTCTGGTGTTACATAAAAAAATCCGCTGCTACTTCGTCCAATCACACTACCTTTTATAACGTGATTAAATCCCCCACGAAGTAAAAGTGCCTCTTGATTGTTTATATAATGAACTTGACGGTCAACTAAATAACTGCTTATCTTCTGTCCACTCATTGTTCTTCTAAGAGCTTGACTCATATCTTCTTTTATATGATGTAAGCTTCTATTAATTGACTCAAAAGTCTCATCTATTGAGTTTTTAAGCTCACCCTTATTATCAAAGTAACTACATATATCAAAAAGATTCTCAGGTATAACTATCTTTTCCATCCAATTAACTAAGCCATCACTTAAAAGTGCTTTTTTTAGATATGCAAAGTAGTTCATTATTTGCACAAAAGCGTATATCTCTTCAATCCTTAATACTCCACTTTTTTGCATAACAGCAATTGCACGATCTAGGCTTATAAGTTCTGGAATTGGCTTTATGCTTTGGTGGTTAAAAAATTCACGTATAAGTTTATGATGAAGATGAATATCCCCCTCTAAAAAGAGAGGTTTTTTTCGTGCAAGGTAGTTTTCATATGATGAAACATACTCTTGTAAATCAAGTTGCGATAAAAGTTTATCCATTAATCTGCTTTACATGTAGAGACTCTTACTATAACACCTTCTAAAGTTGTTTCGCTCGATTTTGGTACAAATGTTTGTGTACCACTTACATATATGAATCTCTCTTTATCAACTTTATACTCTTTACATGTAAGAGTTTTTCCTTGCCTAAAAGAGTTTACAATATCTCTATTTTTCTCTGCATTCGTGCTTAAATTGCTCTCATAAAGATATATTGCCACAACAAAAACTACGACTACACTCGTTGCTATAATTTTCTGATTTTTTGAAAAAGAATTTTTTTTACTTACTACTACTAAAATAACAAGTAGTACAAAAATTAAAAACAGAACTATCTGCATTATGCTCCCCTTAATTGATATGTTATATCACCGGCTCCAAAACCGATGACTAATCCAGAATCAAGTTTTTTAGAGTTATCTAAATCTATAAAATCACCAACCCTTTTAAGACTAGATATAAAATCTGGATTATATTTTTTGAATTCATTTACAAAATCTATCTCTTGAACTGTTTCTCCAGCACTCCAAACAGGCATAATAATAAGCTCATCCACACCTTTAAAACACTCAACAAATCCTTCAAGATTATCAATTGTACGTGAGTACTTATGTGGTTGCCAAATAGCTGTAATCTTATCTAAATTAAGTAAACTTGCATAAACTTTAGCAGATTCCATAGTTGCTTTTATCTCTGTTGGATGATGACCATAATCATCTACAAGTGCATATCCATCACTCTTTGTAAGTATATCAAATCGTTTTTTTATTCCACGATAGTTTTTTATCTTCTCACGAGTGCTTTCCAAATCTATCTCATTTATACTTGCTAAAATTGCTAAAGAAGCATCAAGTGCAATATGTTCACCAATACCCCATACTTCAAAACGACCTAAATCTTTTAAAATAAAAGAGGTAAAAGGCTCACCATTTCTAATAACAGTTTTCATCTCAGTTATATCACGGCTTGGATAAAGACGAATAGCATCCATATCATCAAGAGTACTTAAAAATTCATCTTCTGCATTTATTACTCTTATTGTTGCACTTTTTAAAAACGTTCTATAAGCATCATAAAACTTATCATAATCATAGTTATAATACTCCATATGCTCTGGTTCTGCGTTTGTTACTATAGCAATATATGGATTAGAATTTAAAAAACTAGAATCACTCTCATCTGCTTCAAAAATTATATTGTTACTCTGTCTGTAATACATATTTGTATCAAACTGTTTACTCTCGGCTCCAATGATAACAGATCCATCAACCATACTTGCTAAAATTGCACTAGTTGTACTCTTACCATGCGCGCCAGCGACTGAAAATACTCTCTTATCTTTAAGTATAAAAGGTAGAGCATCTTTTCTTGAAAGTGTAACTACACCTCTTTTTCTAGCTTCTATTAACTCTACGTTATCATCTTTTACAGCTGCTGAGTATATAACTAAGTCTTGTTTTTTTATAATTGAAGGACAGTGTGGAACACAAACTTCAATACCCTCATCTTCAAGTTTTTTTGTTATTTTTGAGCTTCTTATATCTGAGCCGCTTATAGTGTAATTCTCTTTTTTCAAATAACGCGCTAATGCAGAAAGCCCAATCCCACCAATACCAACAAAATGTATAGATTTCATTATGATATTTCCTTTATGAAGTCTTTTATTCGCATTAGTACCTCTTTAGTCTTTTTATTGTTTTCAACCAATGCTATGCGAACATAAGCACGTCCTATTCCTTCGCGCCCAAGGAAACTGCCAGGTAAAACTTTGACATTTTTCTTTTCAAATAGAGCTTTTGTAAACTCCAATTCATCTTCTACTTCAAGCCACACATAAAATGTTGCATCACTTCTTTTTACACCTAAAATTTCACTTGCTAGTTCTAAGTTTTTTTTATAAACTACTCTAGCACTCTCTACATGCTTTTCATCACTCCAAGCTGCCGCTGAAGCACATTGAAGTGGTAAAGGAGTTGCTGCTCCTACATATGTTCTATATTTCATATACTCTTTTAATATATTCTCATCTCCAGCAATAAACCCTGAACGAAGTCCAGGAGCTGAACTTCTCTTTGAAATTGAATTGATAACTAATACATTTTTAAAGCTATCATTGTTTACATGTAAAGATGCTTCAAGTAGTGAAACTGGTTTTTCATCACAATAAAGTTCGCTATAACACTCATCATTCAACAAAACAAAATCATATTCTAATGCTAATTTAACCCACTCTCCAAGCTCTTCAATACTCAAAGTTGCCGTTGTAGGATTATTTGGGAAATTTAAGATAACCAGGTTTGCATCTTTTAGTTTTTCATTTGCAATATCAGGTTTAAAACCATTTTCTTTTGTTAAATCAAGATGTAGTACATCTGCCTTGCAAGCTTTTGCCGCACCTTCATAAATCTGATAAAAAGGATTTATATATGCAATAAGCGGATTTTTAACATCAAAAAGTAAAAACTGAGGAAAATTAAAAAGTACCTCTCTAGTTCCAAAAGTAGGTATTATTTCACTATTATTTAGTTCCACATTAAAACGTCTCTTTACAAAACCTTTTTGAGCATCTTTTAAATAATTCTCACCAGCTGTTTTTGGATACTTATTAAGTAAGTTTGCAGAATTTTTAAGCTCATCTTGTATAAAATTAGGAGTCTCAAATTGAGGTTCTCCTATGGTCAAAACACATGGATCAAAATCTTCTGACGGTTTTATATCACCGAGCAAATTTGTTAGTTTTTCAAATGGATATGGTTCAAAATTCAATTCATATTTTCCTATTACATGTAATAGTATTATTTTACCATAATTAGGTTTATATTAAATTAATAGGAGACCTGTAATTACACAGGCATCCCAAATTTTTGAGTTATTAATTCACCTTCATCATTAATGTAGAGATAATATAAAAAGTCCTTTTTCACATTAAGCCCTGCAAGATAACGAAGTGCAAGATTTGCTTGAAGTGAAGCAATGTGCATAACTATTGGAGCAGCAATTCCTGCTGGAGTTTTTTTCTTAACTTTAAATGCACTAAAATCACTTTTTTCAAAGAAACATACTTGTCCATTAAAAGCTTCAACTGAACCATATATCCAAGGTGTATTTACTTTTTTTGCATACTTATCTATCTCAGCACGCACAGGAAGATTATCCGTTCCATCGATTATCAAATCAACTTCTATACCTTTTTTAGCAAACTCTTCAAAACTGTTTACATGTACAGTAGTTTTCACAAACGGACATCTGTCTTCTACTAACTGCCCTACTATCTCAGATTTAAACTTTCCTTCATCACCTACTCTAAAGGCAATTTGACGGTGAATGTTATGAACACTAACTTCATCAAAATCTACTAAATGAATATGTCCTATTCCTGTCGCTCCAAGTCCGATTGCAAGTGAGCTTCCAAGTCCTCCACAACCTATAATAACAATAGTTTTATCTTGAAGGCTTTTTTGTGTATCTTCGCCCCAAAGCTGTACTTGTCTATGAAAAAATTCCATCATATTATATCCCTTTTACTCAATGCTTTTTTCCAACCCCAACTTTTTTTTGCTTCATTTACTTCATCTTTAGAGATTTCAGTTATAAGTATCTCTTCATGACTTCCTAAAGTAAGCTCTACTTCACCCCAAGGAGATACAATATTACTGTGTCCATAAAACTTCCACTCTTCAGTGCCTTCTTTATACGTTCCAACACGATTAGAACGCAAAATATATACACTATTTGTAAAAGCTCTCATCTTTAATAACTCTATCCAACGAGCAGACGAATCAAATGTTGATGCTGATGGGCATAATAATACATCAATTCCCTTCTTCATAACTTGACTAAAAGCAATATCAAAATGTAATTCAAAGCCATTTATGATTCCAAACTTAACTCCATCTATATTAAAAGATGGTAGATTAAACTCACCTGCTTCATTATCAAAAAATTTCTCTTCGTTCCAATGTTTATAATTTATCAAAAACTCTTGGTCATAATATGCGACTGATTTTGGTGTAAATTTTGCAGTTGACTTGTAAAGAGATTTCCCTTTTACATGTACAATAGGTGCAACCACACTTATCTCATACTTTGCACATAACTCTTTTAAAGCATTTATTTTATGATTTGATTGTTCTTTTATCATTGATAAGGGAGTTACTTCTAACTCTTTAAAAAAACTATTTAGCGCATACTCGCTAAGCAGAAGAAGCTTAACATCTTTTTTCTTGCATATTCTAAAATAGTAATCTAGTTTTGAGCTACTCATCGGCAAAGTGGAGAGTTGAAGAGCAGCTATTTTCATTTTTGCTCCTGGAGAGTAGTATACTCAAGCTTTGCATCTTCTATCATCTTAGTTGCATCTTGTAAAAGTTTCAATCCATCTTTATACTTTTTCATTCCATCTGCTAAGCTAATCTCAGGATTTGATAACTCTTCTAAAACTTTCTTAGCATCTTCTAACTTTTTTTCAAAACTCATTTTAATTTCTCCTTTTTACTGAGCAAAGCCCAGCAAAAATTCCTATCACTAAAGCTTACACTTTGTGTAGAATTTTTATTTTATTAAGTGGGGTCAGCCCCCAACAATGAACTTTTTCTTACCTCAAAGCTTTTTCTATATAAAAATCAAACTTGTCATACTCTATTAAAAATGCATCATGTCCATAGTCACTGTCAATACAGACATAATCTACCTGGTCACCTCGACCTACATTAACTAGTGTCTCTTTTATCTCTTCCATCTCACGTGGACGAAAAAGTTTGTCTTCTTTAAATGAAATAAGAGTCATCTTAGCTTTTATGTGATGAAGAGAGTGTTCTAGTGAGTCATAATTTCTAGTTGCATCAAAAATATTCATTGCTTTTATAATATATAAGTAACTAAGTGGATCAAATCTTTTTGCAAAACTGTGTCCATTATACTCCATATATCTCTCAACTTGAAATCTTCCAAAAAGCTCATAAAGACCATCTGTTTCTACATAATTTCTTCCAAACTTATTATCCATTGAGTGAGGGGAGAGAAAACTTATGTGTCCAGCCATCCTGCCTACTGCAAAACCAAACAACCCCTCTTCTTTAAAATCAGACTCTGCATAGTGTCCATTTTTAAACCTAGGGTCATTTACAATGCCTTCCATTGCTAAACGATTAAAGGCTATAGCCCAAGCTTGTGTAGCATAAGTCGAAGCGATAGATATAACCCTATCAGTAAATTTAGGATACTCAACAGCACAACAAAGAGCTTGCATGCCTCCCATAGAACCACCTATGATTGCATGAGCTTTTTTTATACCTAATCGTTTAAAAAGTTCCATTTGTGCTTTTACCATATCACTTATAGTAATAACTGGAAACTTCAAACGAAGAGGTTCTTTTTCACCGTTTGACATAGGTCCAGTAGAACCAAAACAACTTCCAAGTACATTAACACATATTACAAAATACTTTTTTGTATTTATAATTTTTTCATCTCCAATAAGAGGATTCCACCAGCCTGATTTTTTATCACCTTCGTATCTACCAGCTGCATGATGGCTTCCTGTTAAAGCATGAAAAACTACAACACAATTTGATTTATCCTCATTTAATTCACCATATGTTTCATAAGCGAGTTTAAATGATTCAAGTATACGACCACTCTCTAGATAGAGAGATTCATCAAAAAATTCTGTTGCAGTTGTTATTTTCATTTAACTAATTTACTCTATAATTTGGTGCTTCATGAGTTATAATAACATCATGAACATGACTCTCTTTAAGTCCTGCAGATGTTATCTCTACAAACTCTGCCTTTTCTTGATAATCAGCTATATCACGCGCACCAACATAACCCATAGATGAACGAAGCCCACCAAGAAGTTGATGAATAACATCTTTTACTCCACCAACATAAGGAACACGCCCTTCTATTCCTTCAGGTACTAACTTATCAGCTGCAGTTCCCTCTTGAAAATATCTATCCGTACTACCTTTTGTCATAGCACCAATACTACCCATGCCACGATAAGTTTTAAACTGACGACCTTGGTAAGTTATAAGCTCACCAGGACTCTCATGTGTTCCAGCAAGTAAACTTCCTATCATAACACAACTTGCTCCTACAGCAAGTGCTTTAGAAACATCACCAGAATATTTTATACCACCATCTGCCGTTACAGGAACGCCATGAACTCTACCAACTTCTGCACACTCTTCTATAGCACTTATTTGTGGAACACCAACACCAGCAACTATACGTGTTGTACATATACTTCCTGGTCCTATTCCAACTTTTACACCATCAGCTCCTGCTTCAATTAAAGCAAGTGCTGCTTCTTTTGTTGCAATATTTCCAGCAACAACATCTATATCAAGTGTCTCTTTTATCTTTTTAACCGTATCCATAATGCCTTTTGAGTGTCCATGAGCAGAATCTAAAACAAGCACATCTACACCTGCTTTAACTAATGCCTCAGCACGATCAATTTGACCAACACCTATTGCAGCACCAACTCTTAATCTTCCAAATTCATCTTTATTCGCATTTGGATACTCTACTCGCTTTTTTAAGTCTTTGATTGTAATTAAACCTTCAAGTCTATTATTTTCACCAACAACTGGAAGTTTTTCTACTTTATTTGTTCTAAAAATCTTCTCTGCTTCATCAAGAGTTGTACCTTTTTTAACAGTAATAAGTGGCATTACGGTCATAGCATGTGCTACTTTTTTTGTAAACTCAGTTTCAAATCTCAAGTCTCTGTTTGTTAAAATACCTATAAGGGTATTGTTATCATCTACAACAGGAACACCTGAAATTCTATATTCTCTCATAATATCCAAAGCTTCACTTATAGTTGCATCTGCTTTAACTGAAATAGGATCAATAATGATACCACTTTCACTTTTTTTAACACGTCTAATCTCTCTTGCTTGTGCCTCAATATCCATATTTTTATGAACAATTCCAATTCCACCAAGTCTTGCCATCATAATAGCTGCACGATGTTCTGTTACCGTATCCATAGCAGCTGAGACTAAAGGTGCATTTAGAGATACATTTTTACTAAATTTACTTTTTATATCAACTTGTTTAGGGAGAATTTCTGAGTACTTTGGAACCAATAATATATCTTCAAATGTTAACGCTTTTTTTCTTATTTTCATGTTTTATTTCCCCTTATTTAATAATTTTTCTAAACTCATAGCACCATCAAATAGCACTTGTTCACCATATGCTTGTCCAACAAATTGAGCACCAATAGGCATATTTTTGCCATCATATCCAATAGGAACAGAAATGGCCGGAAGTCCCGCCAAATTTACACTAATCGTATATATATCTTGCAAATACATCTCAAGTGGGTCACTCTTACTTCCAAACTCAAAAGCAGTTGTCGGAGTTACAGGAGCAAAAATCAAATCAGCTTCACCTAAAATCTTTTCAAACTCTGATTTTATAAAATGTCTAGCTTTTTGAGCTTTAATATAGTAAGCATCATAATAACCACTACTAAGAACAAAAGTTCCAAGTAAAATACGTCTTTTTACCTCTTCACCAAAACCTTCACTTCTTGTTTTAAAATACATATCTTTTAGATTTGTAGCATCCGCACGGTTACCATATCTTACACCATCATATCTGCTAAAGTTTGCACTTGCTTCTGCTGCTGCAATCACGTAATAAGCTGCAATGTCATATTTAGAGTTGGTAAGGTTCTTATAAACTATCTTATGTCCAGCTTCTTCAAGTTCTCTAATAGCATTTTTTGTTACTTTTTTTATATCTTCATCAGCTTCTTCTAAATAATTTTCTATTACTGCTATTGTAAGTTTTCTTTCACTATTTAATTTATCACTTACTTTTATATGTGCTTCATTTGCACTAGTTGAATCAAGACTCTCGTGACCTGCTATGATGTCGTAAAGGATAGCAGCATCTTCTACATTTTGTGTGATTGGTCCAATTTGGTCAAGTGAACTTGAGTATGAAGCAAGTCCATAACGACTAACTTTTCCATAAGTTGGTTTCATTCCAACACAACCACAAAAAGCAGCAGGTTGACGGATACTTCCACCTGTATCACTTCCCAAAGCTGCAACAGCTATGCCAGCTGCAACTGCAGCAGCACTACCACCACTACTTCCGCCAGGAACGCAAGAAGTATTATTTGGATTTAATGTTTTTCCATAAAATGAGCTCTCTGTAGAACTTCCCATAGCAAACTCATCCATATTTGCTCTACCATAAGGAGCTAATCCGTTTGAGAGCATATTATCAACTACAGTTGCATTATATGGAGCAACATAACCTTGTAGTATGTTTGAGCCACTTGTTATATTCCATCCATTTACTTGGATATTATCCTTTATGGCAATTGGTATTCCTTCGCCATACTCGCTTATCTCTATATCTTGCAGCTGCTCTACATAAGCACCTATCTCTTTTTTCTCTTCAATTTTCTTTTTAAGCTCAACTCTAAGTTGAACAATCTCGTCTTTGCTAAGTGCTAAGGCTTCTTTTAAAGTTATCAATACTTTTCCTTATACTTTTTTTAATTTTACTAAAACAATGGCTACAACAGAAGTCAATATAATCACACCTATAGTAGTCCATACAAAACTCATCTCAACAGGAGTAGATAAATCAGGCATTTATGACCTCATCACATCTTTTACAAAGCCCTTCTTCTTCATCTGCTTTAAACTTCCAACATCTTGGACATTTATGAGCAGTAGCTTTTACGATTTTATATTTATCATCACCAATCTCAAAACTTCCCATCTCTTCGCCATTTGCACTTCCAACAACTGAGCTACATGTAAACCAATCTTCTGCATCAGTTGAATCAATATCTAACAACATTTTTGAAGTTGTTACTAAATCAAGCTCAAGAGTTGATTTGATAATTTTCTCTTTTTTCAAACCGTCTATTATTTCAAAGAATTTCTCTCTTGCTTCACTCATATAAGCTGCATCAAATTCTACTTCAACTTTTTCCATAGAGTTATATGTCATATCAAATACATCATCCAAATCTTCTTTTATGATTGCAGGAGCATGTTCTAAAATCTCATCAACAGTATATGTAAGAGTAGGAGCTATAAGAGCTAAAAGACGTCTAGTTATAAGTGCCGTTGCACT
The DNA here is from genome assembly GCA_965306065.1 of uncultured Sulfurospirillum sp. Lineage (GTDB taxonomy): Bacteria > Campylobacterota > Campylobacteria > Campylobacterales > Sulfurospirillaceae > Sulfurospirillum_A. Next base: position 18,265 of record CBDLTN010000021.1, read on the forward strand.
TTGGGCTGAAAGTCTTATATCTTCATCTTTACCATTACAATATAGTCTATCTTTTGAAATATCAAGGTAAATACCACTAAGCTCAACTGTAATAAAGTGACTAAGAAGTGAAAAACCTTTAGAAAAATCATACTCTCTAAAATTCTTCTCTACTTCATCAAATGTTCTCTTAGCATGATCTAATATCCATCTATCTAATACACCCATCTTTTCATATGGAAGTATCTCTTCAAGTCCTTCACAGTTTGCAAGCAAAAATCTACAAGTATTTCTTATTTTTCTATATTGCTCACTAACTTGTTTTAAAATTCCATCACTTATCTTCAAGTCTGTCGTATACTCACTAACGGCAACCCATAGACGAAGAATTTCTACTCCGTATTGCTTTGCAATTTTATCAGGTGCTATTACATTTCCCTTAGACTTACTCATCTTTTCGCCTTTAGCGTCAACGGTAAATCCATGAGTTAGTACTTTTTCATATGGTGCGATTCCTCTAGCTGCAGTTGAAACTAGAAGTGAGCTTTGGAACCAACCACGATGCTGATCACTTCCTTCAAGATACATACTAGCTGGATATGCTCCACTATCATACTCACGTGACTCTAAAACCGCTTTCCAAGTACTACCACTGTCAAACCATACATCAAGTATGTCCATCACTTTTTCTAAGTTTTCAGGATTGTATCCGCTTCCTGGATAAAGAAGGTCTTTTATCTCCATATCCCACCAAGCATCAGCACCACGTTGTTCAAATATCATTGCAACATAATTGAGTACTTTCTCATCAAAAATAGGTTCACCAGTCTCTTTATCTCTAAAAAATGCGATAGGAACACCCCAATCACGCTGACGAGAAATACACCAATCTGGACGGTTTTCTATCATAGTCCCAAGACGGTTTATACCACTTTGGGGATAAAATTTTACTTTTGAGATATTCTCTCTTGCCATATCTCTTAGAGTTTCTCTACCTTCTTTTTTCTCATCCATTGCAATAAACCATTGTCTAGTTGCTCTGTAGATTACAGGCTTGTGAGTTCTCCAACAAAATGGATATGAGTGAGTAAATTTTGAACACTTTAACAAACTATCACCTAGAAGTTCTAGAATTCTCTCATTTGCCTTAAAAATATGCTCATTTACAAAACTTTCAGGCTCTGGAAGTAGTCCCTCTCTAACAACAGTTTGGTCATAACAACCTCTCTCATCAACAGGCATCATAACTTCTAAACCATACTTTAAACCTACACGGTAATCATCCTCACCGTGTCCTGGGGCAGTATGAACACAACCACTACCACCATCCATTGTTACATGTTCACCTAAGATTAAAAGAGAGTCTCTTCCATTTAGTGGGCTTGTTGCTTTTAGATTTTCTAAAATATCAGCTTTAAAAGTCTGTTTTATCTCGCCTTTAATCACTTCTTGTTCTAGTAGACTCTCATGGAGCGCCTTTGCAACAATGAATCCATCAGTTGTTAATACATAATCTTCTCCAGGATTAAAACTTATTGCCATATTTGCAGGCAGTGTCCAAGGAGTTGTAGTCCAGATAATAACACTCGCATCACCCTCTACGCTTAAAGCTTTTTTTGCTTCATCTTGAAGAGCATATGCAACAAATATAGAATAATCCTCTTTATCTTCATACTCAACCTCAGCTTCAGCCAAAGCAGTTCTTGCTGCCCATGACCAATACACTGGTTTACTTCGCTCTAATAGAAGTCCTTTTCCAGCTACTTCACAAAGAGCTCTATAGATATCTGCTTCAAATTCAAACTTCATTGTCATATATGGATTTTTCCAATCACCTACAACTCCAAGAGATTTGAACTCATCACGTTGAATATCAATAAACTTCTTAGCATGATTACGACAAAGCTCTCTAAGCTCACTCTTTGGCATACTCTCTTTTTTACTTTTGCCTATTTTTTTCTCAACTTGTTGTTCAATTGGAAGTCCATGACAATCCCAGCCTGGAACATATCTAACTTCTTCACCAAAAAAGTAATGAGTTTTTACTATGATGTCTTTTAGTATTTTATTAAGTGCATGACCGATATGTATATGTCCATTTGCATAAGGAGGTCCATCATGTAGTATAAATTGTTTTTTAGCATCTTTACGGTTAGCTTTCATCTTGTTATAAGCAAATTCATCTTTGAACCAATTTTTATAACGTTTTGGTTCATTTTGTGGAAGATTTCCTCTCATAGAAAATCCGGTTTTTGGTAGGAGCAAGGTATCTTTGTAGTCCATATATATATCCTAAGTTTTTATAAAATTATGCGATTATACTCTAAATCTATTTAAGAAGTACTTATCTGATATGATATAATGTTGTAAAAAAAGGCAATGCATGTCTACAACTCTCGTTATAGTAGGTAAGTCACTAAAGATAAACCAGCCATTTTTAGACTATATAGACTCTCAAATATCTTTACATGTAAAGACTCCAAAACAAAAAATATTTTTAGATAAAAATGAAATAAATTTTTTTGAAATATTAGAAGCGACCATAGTTAAATCAGATCAAATTATTATAGCAGCTTCAAGTGAAAGTTTTAACCTTATTGGTAAATTCATATCAACATTAAATGAAGATGTATTAGAGTTGAAAGACAATACACTAATACCTTCAAAATCTAAAAAACATAGTGTCAACTCATATCTTTTAGAATATCAAGGCAAAGAAATCAACATTTTAAGAGCAAAAGAAAATGAAGAATTACCCCAAATATTTCTTACATGTAAAAAAAGCTCTACACTATTTTCACTTATAGGTTTAGATGAAGACTCCACAAGAATTCTTCTTGAACCTTTAGCAGATACATATGAAATAAAACTTTGTTCTACTTCTATAGTAGAAGGATGGAGTTTTATTGAAGCATCTACATATAAATATGGAAATTTAGAAAACTTTTTAAAATCAGTAAAATCACTTTTCCCTGATAAATTCATTTGCAATGGTGACGTTTTAACTCATATAATAGAATCGTTAAAAAGTAGTAAAAAAACCATAAGTGTTGCTGAGAGTTGTACGGGAGGGGCAATTGCAGCAATGATTACAAGTATAAGTGGCTCGTCTGAAGTTTTTAATGGTAGTATTGTAAGTTATTCAAACAGTATCAAAAAAGCTTGGTTAGGAGTTAGTGAGGATACTTTTAAAAGCTATGGAGCTGTTAGTGAATTATGTATAAGAGAGATGTTAGAAGGTACTTTAAAGAGAAGCTCATCAGATTTTGCACTTGCTACAAGTGGTATTGCAGGTCCATTAGGAGGATCACAATCAAAACCAGTTGGTACTGTCTTTGTTGGAGCTCGTGCAAAAAATGGAGAAATACTAGTAGAAAGAGTGCTATTACAAGGCGATCGTGAGTATATTCAAAAGCAAAGTTGCTACCACGCACTTCGTCTTCTTTTACATGTAGGAAAAGATGTTTTTTTCAGATGAAAAAAATTTTAAAAAAAGTTTGAAAAACTCTTGACAAAAGATGTTTATTTGTCTATAATTTCAACCTCATTACGAGATGGAACAATTCAAGTGTCTTGTTAGCTCAGCCGGTAGAGCATCTCCCTTTTAAGGAGGTGGCCGTTGGTTCGAATCCAACACAGGACACCATTTTTTATATGTATGGTCCCATCGTCTAGTGGTCCAGGACCCCGCCCTTTCACGGCGGTAACAGGGGTTCAAATCCCCTTGGGATCACCATACATTTTTTGAAAAACTTTTCCTGGACAAAAGTTTTTATTATAGGTCGCTTAGCTCAGTTGGTAGAGCGCCACCCTTACAAGGTGGATGTCACAAGTTCGAGTCTTGTAGCGACCACCATTTTCATGCGCGGCGGTAGTTTAGTTGGTTAGAATGCTGGCCTGTCACGCCGGAGGTCGCGAGTTCGAGTCTCGTCCGCCGCGCCATGATATTTTCCATAAAAAATTCACATTAAATTTAAGCTTGACAATTTAAATTTAGAGTTTTTATCTGTCTTGTTAGCTCAGCCGGTAGAGCATCTCCCTTTTAAGGAGGTGGCCGTTGGT
>CBDLTN010000022.1:0-22295 GCA_965306065.1 uncultured Sulfurospirillum sp.
CCAAACATAAACAGAGTCAGCGAAAGCTCTATCTTTTCTATTCCTACTCCAAAACCAACTGCCATCATAGGCATGGATGGAGTATATGTATCTATTGAGATTGGAGCTATTGAAGAGAGAGCTGCTAATATAATTATTAGCAGCTTGTGATTTATAGTTTTTTGCACTTAAAGCAAGTTACTCATCGGTAAGACTCTTACAGATTCACCTTTTTTTATAAACTCTGTTTTTTGTTCTACTCTAAGAAGAGCGCTGCCATCGAGCATATTAGTAAGTATTGCACTACTGCCTTTTTTCTTCCCTTCTAAATTAACATAGAACTTTCCATTTTTTACATACAGATTACAAGCAGTAAATTCAGTATAAGGTGAACGTTTTTCATAGTCTTCTTCTATGGTTGCATCAATATATGTAGAATCAGGATTTAATCCTTGCATAGCACGAATTAAAGGTAAAATATAGATAAAACACATCACCGCAGCACTATAAGGAAAACCTGGAAGTGCTACAATATACTTTGAATCTAACTTCACTACTCTTATATGACGACCTGGTTTTACACTAGCTCTATCAACCACATACTCAGGGTCCATTCCTTTAATGATATCTTTTACAAAATCATAATCCCCGACACTGACACCACCGGTTGTAATAACAATATCATTGTCTTTTAATGCATCAACTATTTTAGTTTTTATAAGCTCTTTATCATCTTGTACTATTCCTACTCGTGTTACATCTGCACCATTTGATTTGACTATAGCTTCAAGTGTAACGTGATTTGAGCTTCTTATTTGGGCATCACTTGTTTTAGGCTCTCCAAGGTCAAGTATCTCACTTCCTGTTGCTATAACAGCAACTCTTGGTTTTACATAAACACTCACTTGAACAAAACCAAGTTCGGCCATAAGCCCAATCTCAGCAAAACCTATCTTTGTACCTTGTTTAATAAGAACTTCACCCTCTTTATAGTTTTCTCCAACAGGACGAACTGCAAAATTTTGAGCAACTGGAGTTATTATTTTAACCTCATCACCATTAACTTCAACATTTTCTATTGGGATAAGAGTATCACTACCTTCACTCATGAGTGAGCCTGTAAAAGTTTTTATACAAGTTCCCTCTTCTACACTCTCATTTATATCAGTTCCAGCTGGAACATGAGCTTTAAGCTTCAAAATCCCTTTTTCTTGGTCAGCAAATTTAATTGCGTAACCATCCATAGATGATGTTACATGTAAAGGTGAATTCTCTTTTGCAATCACATCAACAGCAAGAATTCTGTCAATTGTGTCTGATAAAAAAACATTCTCTACTGGCTTTTCAATGTTCAGCATAGAGTTTTTTAAATCTGCTATAGTATCATCAAAAAATTTTAACTTCATTTTAGTAGTCCTGCACCCTTTAATGCTGTGCTTCTCTCTTTTGCATATACTCTCTTGCCATCTATCAAATCATATTTCCAGATTGGAGCAGATGCTTTAAAATCTTCCACAAACTCATTGATAAACTTCAAAGCTACCTTTCTTTGTGGGCTCACAACAGCAGATATGTATGAGCTTGTATGATTTGGAACATCACCACGAGAATGAGCCATAAGAAGATATGCTCCTTCTTTTTTAGCTCTTTCTTGCCAGTTTTCAAACCAACTATCTAAAATAGGCTCATAAATATCAAAACTAAGTCCACTTATCCCATCTTCATCTCTTACAATACCAATAAAAGGTATATATGCACCATAATTTTTATCTTTCATGTCATTAAACCAGCGATTAGTTATCTCTTCTACATCTAAAGGTCCATTATGAAGCTCTAATGACATAAATCAGCCTCCACAAACTGGAGGTAAAAGAGAAATCTTATCTCCAGATTTAATCTTGGTATCTAATGAGCATACTAAAGAATCATTAACTGCTACTGCACAAATCTCTAACCACTCTATCAACTCATTATCATCTTTAAACATCTCTTTTAAATCATTTAAACTCTCTATTTCGACTTCTATCGATTCTCTATTAAGAGGTCCTAAAAATTCTACTTTTGCCATATTTATAATCCTTCACTTATGCTTTTTATGTCATTGATTAACTCATCAACTCTCTCTTTAGTTGAGTTCCAAGAAAATACAAATCTATTTGATACGCCTATAAAAGCGTAAAACATCCACCCTCGTCTTTTAAGTTCTACTTCTACTTCAGGTTTAATCTTTAAAAAAACTTCATTTGCATCAACAGGACAAAGTAGATTCACTCCACTTATCTTTTCTATCTCATTTGCAAAATACTCTGCCATACTATTGGCATGTTTAGCATTTTTCAACCATACATCATCTTTTAAAAGCCCTAACCATTGTGATGAGATGAATCTCATTTTTGAAGCTAACTGTCCTGCTTGTTTTACTCTATACTCAAAATCTTCAGCTAATTCTTTGTTAAAAAAAACTACTGCTTCACCAAAAGCCATACCATTTTTAGTCCCACCTAAACTAAGAACATCAACTCCAGCTTTCCAAGTCATATCAGCAGGACTACATCCCAATGAAACAAGAGCATTTGCAAATCTTGCCCCATCCATATGGATTCTAAGGTTGTGTTTATTGGCCACTTTTTTGATAGCTTGTATCTCTTTTATGCTGTAAGTTACACCTACCTCATTTGCTTGAGTTATGCTTATGATTTTTGGTTTTGGATAATGAATATCCGTTCTTTTTGTCGCTAATTCCTCTATTCCAGTTGGATTTAATTTCCCATTTTCTCCAGTTGCTAAAAGTAATTTTGCGCCATTAGATGCAAACTCAGGAGCACCACATTCATCAGTTTCTATATGAGCCAGTTCATGGCAAATAACACTATGATAAGACTGGCTCATCGAAGCTAAACTAAGTGAGTTCGCTGCTGTTCCATTAAATACAAAAAATACTTCACAATCACACTCAAAAATCTCTCGTATTTTATCTGTCGCTTGTGCAGTATAGATGTCGTTTCCATAAGCAGGAGCAGAGCCTTGGTTAGCTTGCATCATAGATTCCAATACCTCCGGACAAATACCCGAGTAATTGTCACTTGCAAACTGTTCTAGATTGACATTTTCCATTTTCTCTACCTCCTTTTATATTTTTATGTCTTCTTTTCTTTGAAAAAGTCCAAAGAAAATTCCTCTCACTAAAGCTTCAGTTCTACTGAGAGTTTTAATTTTGTTGAGATTATACCAAAATAGTATAAGTATATGGTACAATTACGTCAAAAAAAAGTGTGTGCATGATTTTTGGAAAAATTGACTATATCAACCTACTGCCTTTTCATATTTTCCTAAAAAAATCTTCTCTTACAAATGCACTAAAAAAATCTTGCGAATATAAAAAATCTTACCCTTCAAATATAAATAAACAATTTAAAAAAAGAAGAGTTGATGGCGCTTTTATATCTAGTATAGAATCAAATTCTAAGTCTTTCAAAACCTTACCACTTGGTATAGTTGCTAAAAAACACGTTACTAGTGTCTTAGTCAAAAAAAACACTATTAGTTTAAATGACCCTCACTCTGCAACTTCTAATGTATTGGCTAAGGTATTAAATATAAATGGAGAAGTGCAAATTGGAGATAAAGCTCTAAAACTATATCTAGAAAACCCCCAAGAATATATTGATTTAGCCAAGATATGGAACGAAAAATACAATTTACCCTTCGTATTTGCAGTACTTAGTATAAACAACCATTTTAAAACTTATAAAAAACTCTCAGACAACTTTAAAAACAATCATATTAAAATACCTCAATACATACTTAAAAAATATGCTAATGAGCGAAATATACCGCCAAAAGAAATTTTGAAGTATCTTTCGCTGATAAGTTATGATGTTGGTGTGAAAGAGAGGAGAGGATTAAAGCTTTTTTTGAAAAAAAGCAGAGTCCTCAAGTAATTTGATGAAGAGTGAATAAACATAATAAGGAAGAAATAAAATGTCAGTCCACAAGTATATTGACAAAGTGATGAAAAGTACTATGCAAAGTACTCCAGGTCAAACGGAATTTTATCAAGCAGTAGAAGAAGTTCTTATGACACTAGAACCTATCTTAAAAGCTGAACCAAAATATGACCAACAAAATATTTTAGAAAGAATAGTTATTCCAGAAAGACAAATTTTATTTCGTGTAACATGGATGGATGATACTGGTAAAATTCAAACTAACATAGGGTATCGTGTACAATTTAACTCCGCTATTGGACCATATAAAGGTGGTCTTCGTTTTCACCCAAGTGTTAACCTTGGAATTGTTAAGTTCTTAGGTTTTGAACAAATTTTCAAAAACTCATTGACAGGACTTGCAATTGGTGGTGGTAAAGGTGGTTCTAACTTTGATCCTAAGGGAAAAAGTGATGGAGAAATCATGAGGTTTTGTCAATCTTTTATGATTGAACTTTCAAAGCATATTGGTGAGACTAGAGACGTTCCTGCCGGTGATATTGGTGTTGGTGGGCGTGAGATTGGTTATATGTTTGGTGAGTATAAAAGACTTACTGGTAACTTTGAAGGAATCCTCACTGGAAAAGGTATTAATTGGGGTGGAAGTTTAACAAGAACAGAAGCTACTGGTTTTGGTTCAGTATACTTTGCAGAAAATGTACTAAATAAACAAGGTGATTCACTAAAAGACAAAGTTGCTACAGTATCAGGTTCTGGTAATGTTGCAATATACACTATACAAAAGCTTTATGACATGGGTGCAAAACCTGTAACATGTAGTGATTCTCGTGGAATGATTTATGACAAAAATGGTATCGATTTAGATACATTAAAACTAATAAAAGAGATTCAACGTGAATCTTTAGAAGAGTATATATTAATTCACAAAAATGCAACTTATGTTCCTGTGCATAGTTATCCTAAGGGAACCAATGCAGTATGGGCAGTACCATGTGATGTATCATTCCCGAGTGCAACTCAAAATGAGTTAAACCTAGCAGATATGAAAAACCTACATAAAAATGGTTGTAAGTTGGTGTGTGAAGGCGCAAATATGCCTACAACTCCTGATGCGATAGAATACATGTTAGAAAACAAAATGTTATTTGGCCCTGCAAAAGCAGCCAATGCTGGTGGAGTTGCAACTTCTCAACTAGAAATGAGTCAAAATGCTAGTATGCAATCATGGTCATTTGCTGAAGTAGATAATAAACTTAGAACAATTATGAAATCTATATTTGATCTCTCATATGAGACATCAAAAGAGTTTGAAGATGAAGGTAACATAATGATGGGAGCCAATATAGCTGGTTTTAGAAAAGTTGCCGATTCTATGATAGACCAAGGAGCTGTGTAAAAACATTCCTTAATAAACAAACACCCTTTAAATCTAAAGGGTGTTTACATGTAAAGGAGCAATTGTGGTATCTTCTGATTTAACTAGTGCTTGTTCACAGATTTTGACCCAAGATGATTTGGTTATAAAAGATGAAGTCCTAGACTCACTTACTTCAAATGAATGCGTTATAGATCTACTAACTCATCCAAACCCAACTATAAAAATATACTCTAAGAAGCAACTTACCCTCTCTAAATTAATTCCTATTTTTCATGACTTTAAATTTGATGTTATTGATGAGCTTTCTTATACGGTACTAAATAAAAAGAAGCAAATATATATCAATAAATTTAATCTAAATATTGAAAATGAAAAAAGGTTTATGGATAGCAAAGATAATATCATTGAGATAATAAGCTCATCTATAGAAGGAAAATTAAACTTCATAAGTAGACTTTTTGAACTTGTCTACAAAGAAGATTTTTGTTTAAGAGGAGTTTTGTTATTTAAAGCTATTATTAACTATGAAGACCAACTAATGTCTTCATTTAATAACTCAAAAATCACTAAAACAATTGTAAAATTTCCTATTATATCTGGACTGTTTTTACAATATTTTAATCTTCGATTTGAACAAAGTGTAATTAATAGAGATAAAAAACTCCAAGAGTGCGAAAAAGATATTCTTGAAGAGATAAAAGGCGTAGAGAATATAACAGAAGATAAAATTTTAAAACTATTTTTTGAAATACTTCAAAACATAACAAGAACTACTTATTTTCTGCAGTATGAGACTATAGCTTTTAAAATAGATACAAAATCTATCAAACAATACCTAAAAGGAATACAACCAAATATAGAAATCTTTGTGTTTCACCAAGACTTTAATGGCATACATCTAAGAATGGGAAAAGTAAGCCGTGGAGGGTTAAGATGGAGTGATAGACATGAGGATTTTAGAAGCGAAATTAAATCACTTATGGCAGCACAAGAAGGCAAAAATGCTGTCATTGTTCCTGAAGGAGCAAAAGGTGGATTTGTTATTTTTAAAGACAAAAATACCCTATCAAATGAACAATTCGAATACTACTACAGAGAATTTATAAATGCTCTTTTAGATTTAGTAGATAACTATAAAGGTGATACAATAGTTAAAAATAGTGATGTCATAGCTTATGATGATGATGACCCATATTTTGTAGTTGCAGCTGATAAAGGAACTTCTAATATGAGTGATATTGCAAATGAAATATCATTAAAAAGAGGTTATTGGCTAAAAGATGCCTTTGCAAGTGGTGGAAGTAATGGCTATCATCATAAAAAACTAGGTATAACTGCTCGTGGTTCAATCTGTTCAGCATCAAGATTTTTCGTAGAAAAAGGTATTGATTTTCATAAAAAATCTATAACTATAGTAGGACTTGGTTCTATGAATGGTGATGTTTTTGGTAATGGTATACTAGAGAGTAAAAAATTTAAACTCATAGCAGCAATTAGCCATAGTGAAATTTTTATAGACCCTAATCCTAATCCACAAACTTCCTATGAAGAAAGATTAAATCTTTTTAATAAAAAAGATTCAAAATGGTCAAACTACGATAAAACCAAAATTTCAAAAGGTGGAGGGGTATTTAAAAGAAGTGAAAAAGAGATCCACTTAACACCTCAAATAAAAAAACTTATTAACACCACTAAAAAAGTATTAAATGCAGAAGAGTTAGCAAAAGCCCTTTTAACATTGAATGTTGATATGATATACAATGGTGGTGTCGGAACATATTTTAAAGCAAGCAGTGAAAGTAATATCGACGTTGGTGATAAAGAAAATGAAGCACTAAGGCTTGATGCAAGTGAAATAAATGCTTTTTGTATCTGCGAAGGTGGAAACTTAGGACTTACTCAAAAAGCAAGAATTGAATATGCTTTAAAAGGAGGAAAACTTCATCTTGACAGTATTGATAATGCAGCAGGAGTAAATACAAGTGACCATGAAGTAAATCTAAAAATCCTTCTTAATACTCTTATAGATAAAGGAATATTAAGTGAAGAAGCAAAAAATGAAAATCTTAAATCCATAAGTGATTATGTTGTCGATAATGTTCTTTGGAGTAATTACTTTCAATCTCTGTCTATCTCCTTAGACGAGCTTAGATCTCGTGAAAACCTTTTGCCTTTTAAGAAAACTATAGAGAGTTTAGAAAACAATTTGGAGTATTTTAGTAGATTTGATTTTGAAATACCAAAAAATATAAATCTTTTTCAAGTTACTAACGACGATGGTGCAATTATAAGACCTGTTTTATCTGTACTCACACTCTATTCAAAGATACTCATACAATCACTTCTTAAAAAAAGTGATATGATAACCCAAGACCCTAGTTTTGAAAAATTTGCACATAAATATTTTCCAAAACCATTTGTATCGGTTTATGAAGATGAAATCAAAAACCACCCTCTTAAGAAAGAAATTATAGCTGTCATAATAGCTAACAAAATCATCAATTTTCATGGTTCAACTTTTATTTGTGATTTTGATGAACTAGGAGAAGAAAAATTCCTACTTAAAATCAAAGCATATCTCATAAGTAACGAACTGTTTTGTGCAAATGATGTTAGATATGAAATATATAGAGATGATTATAAAATACACACAAAAGAACAGTATAAAATGCTTATGGATATTGAAAATGCTATAGAGTACAATACTAAATGGATACTAAAAAGTTTAAGAAGTAGTGAGATAAGTTTTTCCACAATTTTAGGATATAAAGGTATTATAGAAAAAGTTATACTTGATATGCATTTCCATAAATCATGTCCTATTGATACAAGCTCTTCTATTTGTACTTTTTTCTCTACTCTAGATTATCTAAAACTAGCAACTGCTGTGATACATATAAAAAAAAGTACAGATACTAACTTTATTGAAATTGCAGAGATTTTTTATTTTATTATGGACAAACTGTATATTGCGACTCTTTTAGAAAGTATCGAAAATGTTAAAGTGTCAAATGAAACAGATAGGCTTCTAAAAATCCAGCTACAAAAAATAGTAGAGATGATGATGATTTTAGTAACTAAAAAAATGATTAACTATAAAAGGAAAGATGAAAAAACAGAGGATATTGTCGATGGATATCTAAAAGAAAAAGGATTAGATTTTGAATACTATAATGGTATGATAGAAAAGATAAAAAAGAGTGATGAGACACCTATCTCATCACTAGCTGTTGCAGTTAATTATCTTTTATTGATTTAAGAGTTAAAAACTCTATCACCTGCATCACCCAATCCTGGGACGATGTAGCCTTTTTCATTAAGTTTTTCATCTATGCATGCTGTATAAACAAGAACATCAGGATGAACTTTAGAAAAAGCTTCGATTCCTTCAGGTGCACAAACAAGCGTAATAAATCTTATATCTTTTACACCTTTAGCTTTTAAAAAGTCAACTGCATCTATAGCAGTTCCACCTGTTGCAAACATAGGGTCAATTATGATTGCCGTACGCTCTGCATGATCTTCAGGCAATTTTGCATAATAAAATTCAGCCTCTAAAGTCTCTTCATTTCTTTGAAAACCTAAAAATCCAACACTAGCATCAGGAATAAGTTTAAAAATACCATCAAGCATACCAAGTGCTGCTCTTAATATAGGACAAATCATTAATTTAGTATCAAGTTTTTTAGAGTCACTAACCGCTACTGGAGTTTGTACTTTTACATCTCTAAGAGGAAGATCTCTAGTTGCTTCAAAAAGCATAAGGTACGAAATCTCATCTACTAAAAGTCTAAACTGAAAAGGCTCAGTCTTCTCGTCTCTTAAGATTGCAAGCTTATGCTCAATTAAAGGGTGTTTTATTACATTTACGTTTTTCATCTGTTATCCTATTGCTTTAAACATATCTTCTGTTACTTGTGAAACTTCTTTTGTTCCATCAAGCTCAAGCATAACACCCATATTAGTATAAAACTCTATAAGAGGTGCTGTTTGTGTATGATATGCTTCTAATCTACTCTTAACAGTATCAGCGTTATCGTCTTTTCTAATAATAAGTTTACCATTACAGTAATCACAAACATCTTGAACTTTTGCAGGGTTAAATTCAACATGAAACGATGCACCACAATCAGGACAAACTCTACGTCCCGTAATTCTACCAACTATTAACTCATCAGGAACATTCAAAGATATAACTTTATCAAGCCCTATCCCCATATCGCTCATAAGATCTTTTAAAGCCTCTGCTTGAGGAAGGGTTCTTGGAAATCCATCAAGAATAAATCCTTTTTTACAATCATCCTCAGCCAATCTGTCTTTAATAATCCCAATTATAGTAGAATCAGGAACTAGTTTTCCTTCATCCATAAATTTTTTTGCTTCCATTCCCATATCTGTTTTTTCGCTTATTGCAGCTCTTAAGATATCTCCTGTTGAGATTTGTGGAATGTCATATTTTTCTATCAAAAACTTAGCCTGTGTACCTTTGCCCGCACCTGGTGCGCCAAATACCATTAAATTCATGAGAATAATCTCCTTATTTTGTTTGTCGTAGTATATAAAAATTGTATTTAATAAGAGATAAGAGAAGGAAGTTAAAGGTGGGAATAACCCACCTCTATTTTAATTATTTTTTTTCTGAATCGATTTGCCATTCTAGTTTAGATCTATATGCATCTATATCAAAACTTTCATCAACTCTAGCAACACCATCTTCAATAGCTGCTTGTGCAACTGCTGTACTTACCCAAGGAAGTACTCTTCTGTCAAATGGCTTTGGAATAATATATTCAATACCAAATTTTAAATCTTCTCCACCATAAGCTTCTTTTACATACTGAGGTACATCTCTTTTAGCTAGCACAGCTAGTGCTTTTGCTGCTGCCATTTTCATGTTTTCAGTTACCTTAGTTGCTCTAACATCCAAGGCACCTCTAAAAATAAATGGAAAACCTAATACATTATTAACTTGATTTGGATAATCACTTCTTCCTGTTCCCATCATAACATCATCTCTAACTTCAGCTACAACTTCAGGAAGTACTTCAGGGATTGGATTTGATAGTGCAAAGATAATTGGATTTGGATTCATACTAGCAACCATATCTTTATCTACGATACCAGGAGCAGATAGTCCTAAGAACATATCAGAACCCTTCATTGCATCTGCCAATGTTCTATCTTCAGTATCAATTGCAAAATCAGCTTTATACTTATTTAAATCTTCACGTTTTGAATGAATAACACCTTTAGAGTCAAGCATAACTATATGCTTAGCTCCTAATGCTCTATACATTTTTGCACAAGCAATTCCTGCAGCACCAGCTCCAGCAACTACTATTTTCATTTTCTCTACATCTTTACCACTTATTTCAAGAGCATTAATAAGCCCTGCAGTTGTTATCATTGCTGTTCCATGTTGATCATCATGCATAACAGGAATATCTACTAACTCTTGAAGTTTCTCTTCTATTTCAAAACATTTTGGAGCTTTTATATCTTCAAGATTAATACCACCAAAAGTTGGAGACATAGCTCTACAAATATCAATAATTTTTTCTGGATCTTTTTCATCTAACTCGATATCAAATGCATCTACATTAGCAAACGCTTTAAAAAGTACTGATTTTCCTTCCATAACAGGTTTTCCAGCAACTGCTCCGATATCACCAAGACCTAAAACTGCAGTTGAGTCTGTTATAACCGCTACTAGATTATCTTTGTTTGTATATTTATATGCTAACTCAGGATTTTCAGATATCTCTCTACATGGATATGCAACACCTGGTGTATATGCCATTGATAAATCTCTTGCTGTGTCACAAGGTTTTGTAATTTCTATACCTATTTTACCACTGATGTGATACTCTAAAGACTCTTCTTTTGTTACCTTAATACTTTTTGCCACTCTATACTCCTATTTGTATTGTTTTATTCTCATCTTTCTTAAAAATTAAATTCTTAAAAAACCCACTCTTTACCAAAACTATGACTTTTGTTCTAAGTTTACCAAGTTGTCAATTCTCTTAACAACATCTTTAAAACCAATTATGCTCAAAACATCAAACACAGATGGACTAACCGCACTTCCTACTATAGCTATTCTAATAGGCTGAGCTAAATGTTTTAACTTCAAACCACGACTCTCAAGAAAACTATTTGCAACCGCTTTAAAATCTTCAGCTAAAGTTATCTCTCCTTTAGCTTTCAAATCTTCATTAAATGCTCCTAAAACTTCTAGTGCATCACCTTTTAAAAACTTTTCAACCGCTTTTTGGTCATACTGTGTTGGTTCATTAACAATAGAGCTTATCATCTCTTTTAATTCATTCATATCTTTTGCTCTATCTCTTAGAAGATCTATTAACTCTTCTGCTTTTTTAAACCCACTTAAATCTAAATCATACTCTTTTAAAACTTCTATAAGTCTATCTACATGTAAAGATTTTATGTATTGTATATTTATCCATGAAAGTTTCTCTGCATTATATGCTGAAGCAGATTTATTTATATTATTAGGATTAAAAAGCTCTAACATCTCATCCATACTAAATATTTCCTGGTCACCATGACTCCAACCAAGACGAACTAGAAAATTCAAAAGTGCTTCTGGTAAGTATCCATCTTTTTTATAATCCATCACGTCCATAGCACCATCTCTTTTAGATAGTTTTTTACCACTTGGATTTAGTATCATTGGAACATGATAAAACTTTGGTATATCAAAACCTAATGCATTATATACAACTATTTGCTTAGGAGTATTAGAGAGATGATCATCTCCACGAATTACCTCTGTTACGCTCATTAAAGCATCGTCAATAGCAACTACAAAATTATAAAGTGGTGTTCCATCAGCTCTTGCTATTACAAAATCATCTAGTACATCTTTGACATTAAATTTTACTTCACCTTTTACACCATCAACAAAACTAATTTCGCCTTCTAAAGGTGCTTTTATACGTACTACTGGTTCTATACCACTTGGAGGTGTTCCTTTAAAATCTCTATATTTTCCATCATATCTTGTTCTTTGTTTATTTGCTTTTTGTTTTTCATAAAGTTCATCTTTCTCTTCACTACTCATATAACAATAGTAAGCTTTTCCTTCATCCAAAAGCTGTTGAACATATTTTTTATATATATCAAATCTATTTGACTGATACGTAATCTCATCACTATGACTTAATCCTGTCCATTTAAAGGCCTCTTCTATAGCGATTGCTGCGTCTTTAGAGTTTCTTTTTAAATATACGTAAAAGAAACTTTCCATCATTTTTCTTTGCCCAAAGATAGCTATATAAAGCGGTTCTTAGACCACCAATGTGTAAATATCCTGTTGGGGAGGGTGCAAAACGTGTCACTACCATGGATTTTCCTTCAATTATGTCAAAATTATGTATCGAATTGTTACTCTGTTTAAAGATTTTTTTCTAATATAGAAACAATTTGGTAAATTTAAATTTAGTTTTTTAAAAATAATGTTATCATTGTAAGCTATTTTTACTTACAAAAGGATTATTATTGAAAATTATTCCCCGATTATTAGTTAGTGCCTCTATATTCGCAACCTTTGGTTTTTCCGGTATTATTACAGGAGTTTCGGTCATCATTAATGATGAACCAATAACGCTTTATGAAGTTTACAAATACTCTGAAAAATATAAAGTTTCTAGAAAAGAATCACTAAATATGCTAGTTAGACAAAAACTTGAAGCTTCTGAAATTAAAAAACTTCGTATAAATACAGACATATTTGAAGTAGACAAGTACATAGAAAATTTGGCTAGTAAAAATGGTCTAAGCCAGTATGAATTTTTTAATATGCTTAAATCACAAAACATCAAAATAGATGAATATAAAAAAGAGTTAAAAGAAAAAATAAAAAGAGATAAACTATACCAAGTTATTTATAGAGATAAATTAAAAGGTGTAGAAGATAAAGAATTAAAAAAATTCTATGATGATAATCCAAACGATTTTAAAATAGCAAATGAATTTAGTGTATCAATTTACACTTCACAAAATGGCAAAGATTTACAAGCTATAAAAAACAATCCAATGTTACAACCTCAAAGTGTTAATGTAGAGAATAAAATCTTAAAATCTGATACTTTAGATAACCAGTTTAAAGCAGTACTAAATGGCACAAAACAAGGGATGTTCACTCAAATCTTAAATATTCAAAACACTCCAACTATGTTTTATATAAAAGAGAAAAAAGGTTTTAGTAAAATTCCTTTTAAAGATGTAAAAGAGAGTATTTACAGAGTTATATCTAAACAAAAAGAAGAGAGAGTTATAAAAGATTATTTTGAAAAAATAAAATCTTCTGCTACTATCAAAGTAGTAAGGTCTCCATCTTAATCTTCTAAAAGATGTGATACTTTATCTTTAAGCAAGTTTACATTGTGAGCTTGCTTAATACCCTCTACATCAATACTTTCTATTTTCTTTTCTTTTTCAAACAGTACGCTAGAATGTAATTCTGTAAGTGGACTATTTACATGTAAAGCTGCCATTTGATTGAAATTTGCGACTTTAACATGATTTTTTATATTACTTATTTCATCTTTTATCACTTTAAGTCCGCCAGAAAAATTCTCTATTATTTCAGTTTTTCCCAAAATAAAATCTTCTATAGAGTTATTATTAAGCATAGAAAAACTAAATTCAGAGCTTCCAATTGTAAGTGTATGTTGAGCATAAAATAAACCCTTATCTTTAAACATCGTATTATCTACTATATCTAACATGGATACTGTTATCTCTTCAAATTTTTCGTTTAGCTCATTTTCTTGAGATTGAAAAAATGAAAATTTTTCATTAATTTTTTGTAGTTCTTCACTACTGTTTTGCAGTTTTGTTATAGACTCATATGCTACTTGAAGTATAGCAATAGATTCATTTGATTCCAATAAGGCAGTTGCACTCATAACTTTGCCAACAAAGGTATCTATTTTTTGAGAGGTTGTATTACGCTCTAATGTAGAAATAGTAGATTTTTTCTGTTCAATAAAATTTATGCTATTAACATTGCTTCCATCAATCTTCATCTAATACCTCCTACCTAATTTAATGTTTATTGAGCTTGAATTAAATCCAAGCTCAATTCATTATATTAAAGCTTCACACTATGTGTCAGAGTATAAATATATTAGTACTTTGACAAATAATTTGTATCAAAATTATTGCTTATGAAGTCCTCATTATCCATCATTTTAGAGTGGAAATCTATAACTGTTTTAATACCTTCTATCTCATATTCACTAAGAGCATTTTTCATCTTTGCTATTGCAATATCTCTATCTTCTCCCCATACAATAAGTTTACCAATCATAGAGTCATATGTTGGAGGAACAGTATACCCTTGATATATGTGAGAATCAACTCTAACATTACGACCACCCGGAGCTACATACTTTGTAATCTTTCCTGGGCTCGGAATAAACTTTACAGGATCTTCTGCTGTGATTCTACACTCTATTGAGTGCCCCTTAAGCTCAATTGTATCTTGTGCAGGAAGTTCTTCACCTTCAGCTACCTTAATCATAAGTTCTATAATGTCTATACCACTTACCATCTCACTAACACAATGCTCTACTTGCAATCTTGTATTCATCTCCATAAAGTAGAAATTTTTATCCGCATCTAATAAAAATTCAAATGTTCCTGCATTCTCATATTTTAAATACTTTACAGCTTGAACAGCTACATCATGAAGTTTTTTTCTAGTATCTTCATCCAACGCAACAGCAGGTGATTCTTCAATAAGTTTTTGATGACGACGCTGAAGTGAACAATCACGCTCTCCAATATGAATTGCATTACCATGGCTATCACCAATTACTTGAACTTCTATATGACGTGGATCTTTTATATATTTTTCCATATATAGTGTTCCATCACCAAAAGCAGTCAGAGACTCACTCTCAGCAGAAAGATATGCAATTTCTAAATCTTCTTCTTTTTCAACAACACGCATACCGCGACCACCGCCACCTGCACTTGCTTTTACAATAACTGGATAACCTATTATTTTTGCCATCTTAATAGCTTCAGGTACATCTTTAAGAGCACCTTCACTACCTTCAATAACAGGTACTCCCGCTTTTTTCATAACTTCTTTAGCTTTTGATTTATCACTCATCATAACCATAACATCAGCGCTTGGTCCAATAAATTTTATATTATGATGTCCGCAAATCTCTACAAAACTCTGATTTTCACTTAAGAAACCATAGCCTGGGAAAATTGCATCACAACCACTAATCTCAGCAGCACTTATAATTGATGGGATATGTAAATAACTACTGCTAGAAGCTGCTTCACCAATACATATACTTGCATCAGCATATTTTAGATAAAGTGCATCTTTATCAGCCTTTGAATAAACTGCAATAGCTTTCTTACCCATCTCCTTGATAGTTCTTATTGCACGAAGAGCTATCTCGCCTCTATTTGCAACTAGTATCTTCTCAATTTTTGCCATTTTTAAACTTTCTCAACCGCAAATAATGGCATATCGAATTCAACTGGCTGTCCATCTTCAAGAAGAATATCTACAATTCTACAATCAAATTCAGCTTCAATTTCATTCATTATTTTCATAGCTTCAATTATTCCAACTGCTTGACCTTTTTTAACTACAGTCCCTACTTTTACAAATGCTTCAGCACCTGGTGCAGGAGCGGCATAAAATGTCCCAACCATTGGTGATTTGATACTTTCACCAACATTTTTTGTTTCTTCAACCGAAGTAGTTTCTGTAACAGATGTAGCAATTGGAGCTGCCGCAACTACTGGAGCTGGTACAGCTGTAACTACCGAACCACCCTCGAAACCTTTTTGTAACTCTATTGAAAATTCAGCATTTTTTATCTTTACTTTTGTGATATCACTACCATCAAAAAAACGCATTAAATCTTTAATTTCTCTATTTGTCATATAATATTTCCTTGTTACGAATTAGCCTCATTATACTATTTTGGCAATATATAACTACTTAAAGCAAAATGACCGTCAGTCTATTTACTTGATTTGCTCTACCACTACACCATTTTCTTCAATAAATCTTGTAACAATATCAGAATTTGTATGCTCATAAGATTTATCGTAAACTATTCTTTTTATGCCACTTGCGATAATGTTTTTACTACAATCACTACAAGGCTCAAGAGTTACATATATGGTCGCATCTTTTATACTTATACCTTCACGTGCCGCCCAGATTATAGCATTCATTTCAGCATGAATTTCATAAGTTTTACTCCATTCATGATGTTTATCAGTATACTCTCCATCCCAATGATCACAACAGTTTGTATAGCCTGCTGGTGTCCCATTGTAACCTGTACTTAAGATTCTTCCATTTTTTACTATCACAGCACCTACATTTTTTGACACACATTTACTTGCAGTTGCAATTTCATGAGCTATATTTATAAAATTTCTATCTGTCAACATTGAATTCCTTGATTATTTTTTTCAAACTCTCTTCAAACTGAGGATGAATTAAAACATCCTTATGAGTTGTATTTTCTAGTTCTATATGTAAAGCTTGATTCAACACACTCTGCTTTAGTTTATCAAAATGATATGCTGATATAGTTTCATCATCAATTACTTCTATCAAACCTACTTTTGCCTTAACGTCATACATATGTTTTACTGAGTCAAATTTGTGTTTGGAAAGTATTTTTACTGGCAAATAAGGATACATCTTCTTAGCCATAGAAACGACAGAATCATAAGGAGTTATTAGAATAAGCCCTTTTACATCTCTTTTACTAGCAAGATATGTAGCTGTTCCTGTGCCTAAACTTCGTCCCATCACTATAACATCTTTATCTTTTCCATACTCGTCAAATATACTAAGAGCATCACTAAAAATATTTTTTTCACTTGGCTTGCCGCTGCTGTTAACAAACCCTCGATAGTTAAAAGCTAATACATCATACTCCACTAAACTCTTTACATGTAAAACTATACGCGTAGCATCATCTGCATTTCCACCAAAGTATATAATAAGTGGGGCATTCTGATTTAAAGATTTTTTGTATACTCCATCTAAAACTACATTTTTTCCTACTTTTAAAGATATTCTCTGAGTATTTTTTAATTCCAATAACTCTTTTGGTTCTATTTCATCTTGATTAAATACTTTTGAATCTTGCGTAAGATACACATAAACCAATACACCAAGATACAAGGCCATAAAGCCAAATATAACAAACTTCAAATTTTTACCTAAACTAGCAATGCAGAGATTCGTTTTTGAATTGTATCTGTTTGATGATTTTGAGCTATAATTGAGCTCTCTAATTTAATCTGATTTGTTGCTAAATCATTTAATTTTTGATCCATTGGCTCTTCTGATATATTTGCATAAGAGCTAGTCAAATTTGAAACGGCAGAAAGTGAGTTTGCAATGCTTACTTCACTTCTATTCATAGCTGAACCTATCTCTGAGTTAAGTTCATCTAAGTTTGTCATAAACCCTTCAATACCCTCTTGGTTTTCTAAAGATAATTGGTCTAATCCAGAAACTTCAAGGTTCAATTCTGATGTCAAAAGAGATTTTCCATTATATTGTGTACCATCAATCGTATCTTTCATGGAATTTAATGTCGATTGAAACTCTTCTTTCAAAAAGTTTTTTTGAGCATCATTTAAAGCTGCATTGTTATTGGCAACTGACAATTCTTTTAGCCTATTTGTGTCTTCATAAACATTACGTAAAGAAGAATCTGCTATTTGACGCATGGCTATTGATTCATTTTCATTTTGTATATTTTGAGTAAGCGTTGAAATCTGAGAGGATATTGCGTTAGATGTAATCAAACTGGCACTATCTTTACCACTAAGCTCACGAACAGCCCCAATCTTGGAAAGAGTCTCTTCTGTATTTGTTTTGTTTTGGTTGATATAATTCACCGAGTTAGTATTAAAACTATTGCCTATATTCATGACATACTCCTTTACTATATATTTATATTATACTCCTAGATAGTAAATGTGTCAAATTAAAGGAATCAAAATTGCTTTATTATATGTAAATATCCAAAAGGATTCATCTTGTTTAATAATGCAAATATACTAATTACTGGTGGAACTGGTAGTTTTGGTAAAAAATATACCGAAATTTTACTCAAAAAATTCAAGCCAAATAAGATCATAATTTATTCAAGGGATGAGCTTAAACAGTATGAGATGGCACAAGCATATAATGACCCTTGTATGAGATATATGATTGGTGATGTTAGAGACTTGGACCGCCTTAAAAAAGCAATGTATGGAGTACATTTTGTTATCCATGCAGCAGCTCTTAAGCATGTCCCTATAGCTGAATATAACCCAATGGAATGTATTAAAACAAACATAAACGGTGCACAAAATGTTATTGACGCGGCTTTGGATTGTGGTGTACAAAAAGTAGTTGCACTCTCAACTGACAAAGCCGCAAGCCCTATAAATCTTTATGGTGCAACTAAATTAGCAAGTGATAAACTTTTCGTTGCAGCAAATAACATTAGAGGTAAAAGGCGAACAGAGTTTTCTGTTGTTAGATACGGTAATGTTGTAGGTAGTCGTGGTTCTGTTGTACCTCTATTTCAAAGACTTATTAATGAGGGAGTAAAAGAACTTCCAATTACAGAAGAACATATGACACGCTTTTGGATAACACTAGAACAAGGTGTAAACTTTGTTTTAAAAAACTTTGCTCGAATGCAAGGTGGAGAAATTTTTATCCCAAAAATCTCTTCTATGACTATGCTTGATCTTGCTAAAGCAATGGCCCCTAAACTAAATGTAAAAATCATAGGAATAAGACCAGGTGAAAAATTTCATGAAATTATGGTTCCCAAAGACGATAGTCACCTAACTCTAGAATTTGATGATCATTATGTAATACAACCAAGCATTACTTTTACTCAATCAAATGACTTTACATGTAATGCTCTTGGAGAAACCGGTAAACCGGTAAAGCTAGGCTTTGAGTATAGTTCTGAAACTAACACTCAATGGCTTGATGCAAAAGGTCTTTTAGAGATGATTAAAGCATGATTCCTTATAGTAGACAATCTATAGATGAAGATGATATAAATGCTGTAATTGAAGCTTTAAAAAGCGATTTTCTAACAGGTGGGAAAAAAGTAGAAGAGTTTGAACAAGCTTTAGCAAAATATCTAGATGTTAAATACGTTTGTGTTATGAACTCTGCAACCTCTGCTTTACATGTAGCTTATAAAAGTATTGGATTAGATAAAGATGATGAAATAATCACTACTCCTATAACTTTTGCAGCAACTTCAAATGCCGCACTTATGTGTGAAGCAAAACCAATCTTTTGTGATGTAAAAACAAATGGAAATATAAATGAAGAAAAAATAGAAAACCTAATAACTTCTAAAACAAAAGCTATAGTTCCAGTAGATTTTGGAGGAAACCCAGTAAATATAAATAAAATCCAAGAAATTTGTAAAAAACATAAACTACATCTCATAGAGGATTGTGCTCACGCTTTAGGAAGTGAGATAGATGGACAAAAAATAGGTACTCAAGCAGATATATCAATTTTTAGTTTTCATGCAATAAAACCTATAACCACTTGTGGAGAGGGTGGAGCATTAGTTACCAACAATAAAGAACTATATGAAAAAGCAAAACTTCTAAGAAGTCATGGTATAGTAAAAAAGCAAGTTTGGAATAGTGATATGGTGGAGCTTGGTTATAACTATCGTTTGAGTGATGTAGCCTCGGCTTTAGGTATAAGCCAATTAAAAAAACTAGACTACTTTATAGAAAAAAGAGCTGAAATAGCTTCATTTTATAACGAAAGATTTGAAAACAACCCTTACTTCTTTCCTATAAAACCTCCTTTACATGTAAAGAGTGCTTATCATCTTTATCCTATTTTATTGGATAGAAGTTTATGGTGTGCAAAAGAGGATATTTTCAAAGAACTTCAAGCTAAAGGCATAGGCATTCAAGTTCACTACAAACCAACTTATCAATTTTCCTACTACAAAAAACTTTTTGGAGATATAAAACTTCATAACACAGAGGAATTTTATAAAGCAGAACTCTCTATACCTTGTCATCAAGAAATGAGTTTAGAAGATGCTAATTTTATTGCAGATACTCTTTTAAATGTGTTGGCTAGACATAAAGGATGCAAGGTATGAAAATAGCTGTCATCCCAGCACGTGGTGGAAGTAAAAGGATACCAAGAAAAAATATAAAACATTTTTACGGCAAACCTCTCATCGCCTATAGTATAGAAGCTGCAATAAAAACAAAACTTTTTGATAAGGTTATCGTTTCAACAGATGATGAAGAGATAGCAAGTATAGCTAAAAGTTACGGAGCTGAAATACTAAAAAGACCAAAAGAGTTAGCAGATGATTTTACGACTACTATCCCTGTCATTGCTCATGCAATTAAATCTACGTATAAAGATGTAAATGAAATAGAAGCAGTATGTTGTATTTATGCAACTGCTCCTTTTGTTCAAGCTGAGTATTTGAAAAAGGCATATGAAAAACTACTAACATATAAAAGCAATTACTGTTTTAGTGCTACTTCATTTGCTTTCCCTATTCAAAGAGCGATAAAATTAAAAAACGATTCTATAGAGATGTTTTACCCAGAGCATTTTAATACCCGAAGCCAAGATTTAGAAGAGGCATATCATGATGCAGGACAATTTTACTGGGGAATACCTGAAGCTTGGTGTGAAGAAGAAGCTATTTTTTCTGATAACTCCTCGGTGGTTATTCTTCCAAGATATCTCGTTCAAGACATTGATACTTTAGAAGACTGGAAAAGAGCAGAGCTTATGTATAGAGTACTTCAAGATGACGGTACTATTTAGGTGCGATAGTTCAAGTTCTATTGGACTTGGACATGTTATGAGAGATTTGGTTTTAGCTCAATCATACAAAAAAAATGAAGTTTTTTTTGCTTGCCAAAATCTACAAGGCAATATAAACAACACAATACCTTATCCTGTTCATATCCTAAAGTCAAACGAACCTGAAGAACTAATAAGTGTTATTGAATCTTTACATGTAGACCTGCTTATTATAGACCACTACGGTATAAATTACAAAGCTGAAAAAAATATAAAAGAAAATACTAACATTAAAATGCAGTGTTTTGATGACGATTATAGGGAGCATTTTTGTGATGAGATTATAAACCATAATATAAGTGTAGATAAAACAAAATACAAAAATCCAGATATTGTTAAAATTATCCCTCCACTCATAAGAAATGAATTTAAAAAAGAGAAGCCAATAGATAGAGAGAAGGTTTATGATATTTTTATTGCTATAGGTGGAACTGATAATACAAATATAAATATACCCATCTTAAAAACTCTTCCTAGTTCTCTATCAATAAGTCTTATAACAACAAGTGCAAACGCAAACTTAGATGAACTTATAAAGTACGTTGCAGGTAAAGATAATATATCCTTACATGTAGACTCTAAAGAGGTCGCAAAACTGATAAATCAAAGCGAATTTGCTATAATCACTCCTAGCGTTATGGTGCACGAAATTCTATTTATGGATACTCCTTTTATAGCTATTAAAACAGCTTTAAATCAGGACGATATATACCTATATCTAAAACAAAATAATTACCAAACTTTGGAGTATTGGGATGAAACAGAGTTTAAAAAATGTATGAAAATATAAACTTTATAGATTTAAATGAAGATGAGATTCACTTAGTATTATCTTGGAGAAACAATCCACTGATAAAAAAATGGATGCACACCAAAGATGATATTAGTCTCGAAGATCATCTTAATTTTATTAAAAGTCTAAAAAATAATCTCTTGAAAGACTATTTCTTAGTGAAAAATGAGAATGAATATCTAGGTGTTATAGATTTAAATGATGGCTTTTTAGGAATCTATGCAAACCCTGATAAAAAAAGAGTGGGTGATGTACTACTAAATCAAATCATAAAATTTGCAT
>CBDLTN010000023.1:0-21995 GCA_965306065.1 uncultured Sulfurospirillum sp.
ATTATGAATTATTGCATAATTACTTGACTCAAAAGCAACATGAAGGTTTAAGGAGATGGATTTTTTAAATATATCTTCTATCCAGTATAGATTTTCGCTGTTTTTAATAAAAGAAGTAGCTATGTTTATAGCAATGCTTGTTCCTCTATTTGCTAGTTTGAAAGCTAAGCTAATCACTTTTTTATCTACTTCATCTGTTAGGTTAAATGCATTTAACATTGGCATAAAAACACGAGCAGGATATATAGTTCCTTCGACGTCACTCATACGTAAATATACTTCATGGTGGTAAATTTTACCACTATTTTCTTTTACTGCTTGGAGTGCTAGCTTAATTCCATCTTCTTTTATAGCAGTTGTTATTAATTTATGCCACTCTTCTTGCCCTAATTCCATTAGTGATTCATCATTTTTTATTTCATGAAAATGTATGTTGGTTTCACTTTTCATTTTTGCTGTTGAGAGTGCAAAATCGGCACGTGAGAGTATGTCTTTTTGTCTGTCACTTTCATCATAGTAAGTTGCTCCCCCACTTATATAGAATTCTGGTATCTTTCTTAATTCATTTGATAATGCATCATCTGCTTTTTTTAAAAAATTATTTATTATTTTTCTTGTTTTGTCATAATCTGACTCAGGTAGTATCATAGAAAACTCAGAATCTTTTAATCTAGTTACTACTCTTTCTTCTATAGAGCTTGTTGTATCATAAAAAATTTCTGCAAGCTTATTTATATATATATTTAATATTTTAAAACCTACTGTTTTTTTAGCTTCTGTAAAACCATTTAGTACAAATATAATGATAGTTCCACTAGAACTTGCATCTTGTTGATTTAATAAAGATGAAAGTCTTAGTGAGAAAAATTTTCTATTACCCATACCTGTATCTTGATCGTTATAAAGTAAATCATTGTATTTTTGTACCATTAGGGCTTCATGTTCAAAAATATCTTTTACTTTTATTACCATTTTGTTCATGCCTGTAACTACATTTTTAAACTCAGTTGTAAAAGGTATTTCTTCTTGAATAATAAAATCATTATTTGTTATAGCCATTGCTTGTTCTTCTACACCTTTTAATGATTTAAGTATGAACTTAAGAACCAAATACAATATAAGAAGCACTATTGAAACTAAGATAGCAAATGTTTCTAAAATTTCTATAAAAATATTCCAAAGTTGCATATAAGCATGACCACTATGAAGTTTAACACTTAAAATACCATAAGGAATCCATCCTGCAGATATTTGAGTCTGAGCAGTTGGGATTTTTAAATCAACATTTTTTACAAACCAATTAGGTATGTTTTTTACTTTAACGATATTTTTATTTTCTATAAGTGTATTTCCATCCATATCTTTTAATATTATTGCTTCATAATACCCTCTATCAAATATAGCATTTATCATAGTCTCCATAGTTGACAAGTTTTCATTATCAGTAGGAATATTCATGCTAAGAGAGAGTCCCAGTGAAGTTGCTGTATCTTCTGAAGTAGTATATAATTGATTTTGTATAAATTGATTTGCAGAGTTGAAATTTAGATACATTACTGAGCTAATTATAAGTATTATAAACATTGAAAAGATGCTTGCGATTTGTCTAAATAGTGTCATATTTTATTCCTTTTGATGTCTTGTAGTAGTCTTGTCCATTTTTTATTTTTAGCAACACCAGATGGTATTTCTTTTCCTAAACCTTTTTGTTTAGCAAGGTAAAGAGAATCACCATTGAAGCTGTATACTGGAATTAAATCTGGTCGTTTCGTAGCAGGAAGGATACGTTTGTCATAATTATCTAAAACCAAAGGTATGCTTCTTTTGGTTTCAAAATAAGTTAAAACCATATGAGCTATTTTTTGCTTTGTTGCTTTTACATAGGAAAGGTACATTTTATTTGTAGGAACTCCTAACTGTTTAAGTGTAAAATATTTTGCAGTTGCGTAATCTTCACAATCTCCTTTGTCCCGTCCCAAAAACTCCATTCTTGTTGCCCAATAGTCTTTTTCACCCCAGGTTTTTATATCTGATTGATAACGTACTTGGTTAAAAAAATGATTTACTTTTATTAATTTTTCTTTTTCAGTTGCATTCTTTAGGGAATTCATAAGTTTTATAAGAGCATTAACTCTAGCTTTAGCAAATGGGCCATATTTTTTTTCTACTTTTTCTATGGTTGATTTATCTATAAAAAAATCATCATTTGTAGCATGTAGTTGAAAAGTTGTAAAAAGTACAGTAACTATACTAGTTATGATTATAGCTACTGATTTTTTCATTTTAAAAGTTTGTATTCTTTAATTTATAAGCTATCATTGTCTTGCTTTTGTAAGAGATAGCCTATATTTGTTTTTGGTGTATTTTCACATCCATATTGATTTAATTTCGCCTTGTTTGAAGGATTGTCACATATATCATCTTTGATTAAATTTTCATTTAATGATAGTTCTTCTTTTATAATATCTAAATTGACTTTTTTACTAATATCTAGTTTAAATTGTAATAAAAGTTGATTCATATTACTTAAGAGCCTATATTTAGAGATAAGTAAATCGTAGTTTGCTCTTGTTAGAGTTTGTCTTGCTGTATTGTACTCTTTTTGCGCATCTAAGATTGCAAGAAGGTCACGTCTACCTAATCCGTATTCATCAACATAAGAGTCTAGAGTCTCTTTTGAAGTATCTACATGTACGTTAAGATATTTTATTTGTTCTTCATATGTTTTATAGGCCATATAACTTAGTCTAGTTGATTTTATAATCTCTCTTCTTGTTTTATTTAAAGATTCATTTTCTTCTTGGATAGATGACATACTTTTTAATTTTTCTGCCTCATCTGCACCACCTTTATATAGATTATATTTTAGTGTTATATAAGCATCAGTACTCTCTTTCTCTCCTCTTACCCCATCTATATTATCATTCCAGTCTTGGCTTACTACAGCATCTATAATTGGAAAAAAATTACTTTTACTTTTTTCATATTCTGCTTTTTTAGCTAAAAGATTTGAACGCATTACTTTTAAAGCAGAGTTGTTATTTAATGCTATTTTAGTAGCTTTATCTATGCTCTGAGGAAATTCATAATCTAGCGTAGGTATTACATAACTTGCTTCATTAAAGTGTCTGCCAACATTAAAAAGATAGTTTGTAATAGTATCTTGGTAGTTATTTTGTTGTACAATTAGATTCGCGTGTGCCAATGAAAGACGGCTTTTTGTCTGTTGTACTTCAGATTGCCTTCCAATGCCAGCATCTGTTCTTTCTTTGATTTTATTAAGTATATCTTCATGGTTTTGTACATTTTCATGGTATAAGGTAGTTAACTCATTCTCTTTTAAAACTTCTAAATAAGCTTTTATTGTTTCGTAGGCTAATTTGTTTGCTGTATCTATAACAGAATAAGCAGCAGAGGATATTCTTGCTTCGTTTTGTTTAATTTCATTTGTTGTTCTTAAACCATTAAAAAGGTTTTGTTTGAGTATTATAGAGTTATTATAGTGTGTTAGATTAACACTCTTAGCTCCTTCATTTTTTGTTTTTTCTTTTCCCAAACTTCCTTGATAGTCAAGTGATGGCAGGTTTCCTGACTTGGCTATCTCTAGATCTTGAAGAGTTGTTTCATAGTATTTTAATTGTTTATTCATATCTGGATTTTTTTCTATTGAATCGTTTAAAATCTCAGTTAGCATTTCCGCTTTTAAATTAACTATTAAGACCAATGGAAGCACATATAATAACTTCAAATTATTCTCCTTCTTTCATAATAAAGTCACCATTATATCATTTTTTATTACGCTTGGAATAAAACTCTTTTTTGAACTCACTAAACTTACCTACTAGTATGGCTTTTCTCATCTGTTTCATTAGTGTTAGATAATAGTGCAGATTATGCAAAGAGGCTAGTCTAAAATAAGTTAACTCTTTTGCACGATATAGATGCGACATATAGCCACGAGAGTAGTTTTTACATGTATGACAATCACACTCTGGATCTATTGGATTTTCATCAAGTTGAAACTTTGCTGCTTTAATGTTTATTTTACCAAAAGAAGTAAAAAGTGTTCCATTTCTTGCGTTTCTTGTTGGCATAACACAGTCAAACATATCTACACCTCGTTCAACATTTTCTACCAAATCTTCAGGTGTTCCAACTCCCATAAGATAACGAGGTTTATCTTCAGGCATAAACTGGGTTGTCCACTCAACAGTATCGTACATATCTTGATTTGCTTCACCAACACTAAGTCCACCTATAGCATATCCATCATAATCTTCTAAAGAACAGAGCTGTGTTGCAGATATCTTTCTTGCTTCTTTATCTGTTCCTCCTTGAATGATAGCAAATATGTTTTGGTTTATTCCTATGCCTTTTGCTTTTTGGCTTACATGGTACTCTATAGCTTCTTTTGCCCAATCAGTTGTTCTTTGGATACTTAGAGCCACTCTATCAGGAGTTGCTGGAAGAGCAATAAGGTCATCTAGAATCATCATGATATCTGAGTTTAAGTTATATTGAATATCGAGTACTTTTTTAGGAGTAAAATAGTGTTCACTTCCATCAATATGACTTTTGAACATTATTCCGTTTTTATCTGCTTTGCTTATGTCACTTAGGCTAAAAGCTTGAAATCCTCCACTATCAGTTAAAAAACTATTTGGAAATTTAGTAAAGCCGTGAAGTCCTCCAAAGTGTTTTACTACTTTATCATTTGGTCTTAGATAAAGGTGATATGTATTTCCTAAAATTATTTTTGCACCTAACTCTTCATGCATATCTTTTGCATCTAAACTTTTAACACTTCCTACTGTTCCTACTGGCATAAAAACTGGAGTTTCTATCGTACTATGCGCTGTTTTGATGGTAGCAGCTCGTGCTTTTCCATCTGTCTTATCTATATTAAATCTCATTTTGCTATAATATCCTTACTATTTTTGGAGAACGAATGAAAAAAATTCTTATAATCGCTGATGGTATTTTAGCAAAACATTTTTTAGAAAGAGTTATGAATAGCACTAATAGTGATAATTCTTATGATATTGTTGCTTATAGAGATAAAACAATACCCTCTAAGAAACTAGATAACTTTACTTTTTATGATTTTGATCCAACAAGTTTTGAAAAACTTTCCCCATTTCTTGGTCGTGACTATTATCAAATAATGATTATAGTATCTAAAAAGATAGATGCTATGGGAGCCTATAACAATATTCGTATTTTAAATAAAGAAGTGCAAGTGATTCTTTTAGATAGGTGGGAATTAAATATAGAAGATAATAGATTAGAGATTCTTGGTTCTCGTGATGTTCTTAGTTCTAGGTTTGTAGATTTTCTTCCAAATATGCCTGTAATTGCACAAAATGTAGGCTTAGGTGCTGGAGAAATAATGGAAATAAGAGTACCTATAGGAAGCTCATATGTTTATCGTCATATTGCTTCAATAGTACAAAAAAAATGGAGAATATCTGGAATATATAGAGCTAATTCTCTTATACTACCACGACCAACTCTAATGATACAGCCCAATGATGTACTTCTTGTTGTTGGTGATCCAGTTGTTTTACAAAGTGTTTATAAAAGTATAAAAAGAGAATTAGGCCAATTTCCAGCACCATTTGGAAGTAGTATCTACTGTTTGGTGGATATGTTAAATATGAGTTCAAAAGAGATAGATAAACTAGTAAATGACGCACTTCTCCTTCATGCAAAGATAAGTAGTATGAAGTTACATGTAAAGATAATAAATCCAACATATTCTAACTCTTTTGATAAGTTAAAAAGTTATAATAATAAGCATATAAGCGTAGAAATTGACTACTATAACAGAGATGTAAAAAGTGTTATGAAAGAAGATATAGATAAGAAGGATATTGGGCTTATAGTTGTAACAAATAGGTTTTTTATGGAAAATATAACCCTTTTGTATAAAGCGAAATTACCAGTTTTTAAAATAGGTGCTTGGGGATTTTCGAGCCTAAACGAGGGTGTTGTATTGAGTAGCAACTCAGAGGATATAGAAAAAGAGTCAGCAGTCATATTTGATATTTCTGCTCAACTAGATTTAAACATAAAACTTTATAATTTCAATCCTGATAACTCAAGTGAAAAAAATTCATTAGCTGAACATTTTGACAATCTTTCAAAACTATTTAATCAAAAAGTAGAAATTGTAAATGCAAAAAGAAATCCTTTACTAAAACTAAGAAATAGAGATGATGTTCTTCAATTTGTTCCTTTTAATAATAAGTTAATGAAATCAAATATGTTTTCAGTATTCTCAACAGATATGGAGAGACTGTATTTTAAACTTTCAGGGTCATATCAATTATTTATTCCAATGCAGGTGTAGAAATGAAAATAGAAGTCAAATTAAAAGAAAAGTCTTATTCAGTATTTGTAAATGAACTTGATGAGATAAAACTAGATACAAAAGTTGCAGTGGTAACAAACCCAACAGTAAGTGCGTTACATGTAAATACTCTTTTGGAGAAGATAGAAGCTAGAGAATGTCATGTGATAACTGTTCCGGATGGAGAAAAATATAAAAACTTTGAAACACTAAATAAAATTTTAGAAGAGTGTTTTGAGTTAAGATTAGATAGAAAATCTGTTTTAATAGCACTTGGTGGTGGAGTTATAGGTGATATGACAGGATTTGCAGCTTCAATCTATCAAAGAGGTATAGATTTTATACAAGTTCCTACTACATTATTAGCAGGAGTTGATGCTAGTGTTGGTGGAAAAACAGGGATAAACAATAAGTATGGAAAAAATCTCGTAGGAGCATTTTGGCAACCTCGTGCAGTTTATTGTGAAACAGATTTTTTAAAAACTTTACCAAAGAGAGAGTTTAGCGCAGGTGTTGCAGAAATGATTAAGATGGCAGTTACTTTTGATAGAGATTTTTTTCAGTGGTTAGAAAAAAACTCTTTACATGTAGATAAAAATCTTCAGTATGCGTTAATCGAATGTGTGAAGATAAAAGCAGATGTTGTTAGTAGAGATGAGAGAGAAGAGGGTGTTAGAGCAGTATTGAATTATGGACACACTTTTGGGCATGTTATAGAAAATGAGACAAACTATAGTGAGTATTTACATGGAGAAGCTGTATCTATAGGTATGGTTATGGCAAATGAGTTGGCATACAAACTAGGTATTTTAGATGAAAAAGAAGTACAAAGAGTGAAGAGTTTACTTAAAAAATATAATCTTCCTATAACTTATAAAATAAAATCAATTGAGAAATTTTATGACGCTTTTTATCTAGATAAAAAAAGTTTTAACAAAAAAATAAAGTTTATACTGGCAAATGGTATAGGAGATTTTTCTTTAAGAAATGACATTCCAAAAGAGACTTTGTTTAGTGTATTAAGGAATTTTGTATGATAAAAACTTTTTTTTCACTGTTGCTTTTTTTGACTACGTCAATATATGCACTTGATAGTGTAGAAAAAAAAGAGATTAGTAAGAATGATTTACTAAAAGTAAATATAGCAAATGAACAAATAACTTCTATAGAAGAAGGTTTAGAAAATAATATTTGGCTAATAGGGTATCAAAATTACAATACTTATCAAGGACTTATTAAAGAGTTAAAACAAGTTGATAAGAGGGTAAAAAAACTATCAAGAAAAAGAGATAAAAAATCAAAAAGAGATTTAGAAGAATTATTAAAAGAGCAAGATAGATTAGAAAAGCAGATAGAACTACTAGTGGAGTATAAAAATTCTCCATTTATAAAAATTGTAAAACCAAATGAATTGGCTAAAAAACCCGAAATAGAGAATCCTTTTTCTATAATTACAGCTTATTCTTATATAAAACAAATAGAACAAAATAGAGAAAATTATAAAAACAAAATTGACTCTTTGAATTACCTTATAAATAGACTTCAAGAGAAAGAAGAGCTTTTAAAAGAGATATATAAACTTCAAGCTATTCCTGCTATAGAAGAGAAGTTCTTTAGTATTTCACAAGATATTTTAGCTTTTAAACGAGCACATAACCTAGCAGAGACAACTTATGCAGTTTACTCAAAAAAAGTTGATAGAGTAAGAATAGAAGTTACAAGTGATATAACAGCACAAATAAAAAGAGCATTTGATATAGGTTTTTTTGTAGTAATAGTAATAGTAATCTCTTTAATTTTTAAATTTATCATAAAAAAATATATAAAAGACAATGAACGTTTTTATATGGCGAATAAAGCTATAAATTTAATTAATGCTACTTTAATTGTGTTAATTCTACTTTTTTCTTATATTGAAAATGTATCTTATTTTGTAACAGTTTTAGGATTTGCATCTGCTGGTATAGCAATTGCAATGAAAGATTGGTTTATGAGCATTCTTGGATGGATGGTTGTTGTTTTTGGTGGTAGTTTTCATGTTGGTGATAGAGTAAAGGTTCAAAAAGATGGCTTACCTTATGTTGGTGATATTATAGATATCTCACTTTTAAGAATGACTATTTTTGAAGATGTTACATATACTACTTATGTTGAAAACAGACGTTCAGGAAGAATTATCTTTATACCAAATAATTATATCTTTACAACACTTATTGCAAATTATACACATGGAACTTTGAAAACTGTCTGGGATGGAATTGATCTTACTATTACATTTGATTCAAATCATAAAAAAGCCATGTACATCATCAAAGGTATAACAAAAAAATATTCTAAAGGTTATACTGATATTGCAAGACGAGGTTTAAATCATCTAAGGAGTCAATATAGTCTTAAAAATACGAATGTAGAACCAAGAATTTATTCATTTTTGGAGCCACATGGATTGACTATAAGTACTTGGTATATGACAAACTCATATGCTGCATTGACTCTAAGAAGTACTATAAGCTCAGACATAGTAGATGCAATAAACAAAGAAGACGATATTACAATAGCATATCCTACTCAAACAATCGATGTAAGGCACTCAAATAGAAGAATGCCCCCAGATATAGATATAAATAAAGGTGTACTATATTAATGAAAAAAGTATATTTTAAAACATTTGGTTGTCGAACAAATATTTATGATACTCAAATAATGATGCAAAATCTTAGAGATTTTGTAGTTGTAACAGATGAAAAAGATGCTGATATAGTTGTAGTAAACTCTTGTACAGTGACCAATGGAGCTGATAGTGGAGTAAGAAGTTATATAAACTCAGTTAATAAAAGAGGAACAAAAGTCATCCTTGCAGGATGTGGAGCATTTAGTAAAGGAGAGGACCTTTTTAAAGACAAAAAGGTTTTTGGAGTTATGGGACATTCTGAAAAAGAGAATATAAATAACTTACTAAATGAAAAAACACGTTTTGTAGAGATGGGAGATTTGAACTCTTTAGAAAAAACTATTGTCAGTGATTATCTTGGAAAAAGTAAAGCCTTTTTAAAAATACAAGAGGGATGTAATTTTAGATGTTCATATTGTATTATTCCTCATGTTCGTGGGGATGCTAGAAGTCAAGATGAAGAGTTGATACTAGACCAAGTTCGTAAACTTGCTTTAAATGGATATGGTGAGTTTGTTTTAACGGGAACTAACATAGGAAGTTATGGACAAGATAAAAGAAGTAGCCTTGGTAATTTAGTAAAAAGAATTTCTCAAATAAGAGGCGTAAGAAGAATCAGACTTGGTAGTATTGAACCGATTCAAATTGATGAGAGTTTTAGAGAAATTTTAGGAGAACCTTGGTTAGAAAAGCATCTTCATTTAGCACTTCAACACACAAGTGAAGAGATGTTAAAGATTATGAGAAGAAGAAATAATGTAAAAAGAGATTTGGAGTTATTTGAAGAGCTTCATAGTCTTGGATATGCTTTAGGAACAGATTTTATAACAGGGCATCCTGGCGAAACCCAGAAGATTTGGGACGAAGCATACTCAACATTAAAAAAGTTTCCTTTGACACATATTCACTCTTTTGTTTACTCTAAGCGTGATGGAACTCCAAGTGCTCTAATGAAACCAGAAGTTAGGGGAGATATAGCAAAACAAAGGTTAAAGAGTATAGAAGCACTTATATCTCAGAAAAACTTTGAGTTTAGAAAAAACAGTAGAGTTCCTTTGGAAATATTGGTTGAAGAGAAGAAAAATGGTATTTATAGTGGTTATGACCAGTTTTATAATAAAATCTACATTGAATCAGAAAGAGATTTATTAAAAGAGTGGGTTACAATAGAGGACTATGATATAAAAGAAGAGGGCAATTATGCTAAATTTAAAATCTAAAAAACTTATGATTTCTTTTATGGCAATCTCTGTCGTTATTTTACTTGTTTTAATAACGGTTTTAAGAAATGATACCAAAGCAATAGATTATAAGATGTATGAAGCTTTTTTGGAAACAAATGCAATTCAAAAAGCTATATTAGAAACTGATGAAGTAGTACTTTTAACTGTTGATGGTAAATATTCTATTGTTAAAGACGGTATAGATATAAAAGAACTCGTACAAAAAGTACCAGTTGAAACAGTAAAAGATAATCCATTTTTAGAAGATTTATTTGTAATAGGACTGTTTTTTATTATGATAATGGCTTTAGTTCTTTATGGAAGAAAAAGAAGAGAGAGTGAGTTAAAAAAAGAAAAAGAGAAATATAATGCTTATTCTCATGAAGGTTTTACACAAACTATTATAAAACCTACAACTTCAAAATATAAGTTTTCAGATATTGCAGGAATAAATGAGGTAAAAGAAGAGCTACAGGAGATTGTAGATTTTTTAAAAAATTCTACTAGGTATAAAAAATTTGGTATAACTCTTCCACGAGGAGTTTTACTAGTAGGACCTCCTGGAGTTGGAAAAACTCTTATAGCAAAAGCAGTCGCCGGAGAGGCAGAAGTTCCTTTTTTTTATCAAAGTGGAGCTAGCTTTGTTCAAATTTATGTGGGAATGGGAGCAAAAAGAGTTCGTGAACTTTTCTCTTATGCAAAAGCAAATGCACCATCAATTATATTTATTGATGAGATAGATGCTGTTGGAAAAGCAAGAGGTGGTATGAGAAATGATGAGAGAGAATCAACACTTAATGAGCTTTTAACACAGATGGATGGTTTTGAAGATAGCAGTGGTGTTATAGTTATTGGAGCAACAAATAAAATTGATGTTATTGATGAAGCACTTTTACGTTCAGGTCGTTTTGATAGGCGTGTTTTTATCCCTATGCCAGATATTGTTGATAGAGTGAAGATACTTAATATCTATCTTGAAGGTAAACCTTTTGAGGGCGATGTTCAAAATATAGCAAAAATGAGTGTTGGTTTTAGTGGAGCCTCACTTGCTACATTGGTTAATGAAGCCGCTATAAATGCCTTAAGAGAAGATAGAGAAATAATAAATGAAGATGATTTTGTAGCTGTTCGCCAAAAAGTACTTTTAGGAAAGAGAAGGGTACTTAATTTTTCGGATGAAGAGAAAAAAATACAATCTATATATCAAGCGGCAAAAGCTCTTTGTGCCTACTGGTTCGATATTGATTTTGAAAAAATCACAATAGTTAATGACAGACTAAAAGATCTAGATATGGAAATCGAATCAAAAACTCAGATGTTTTCAAAGATAAAGGTTTATTTAGCTGGTATGGCAATTAGTAAAATTAAATATAATGAAACTTTTTCAAACTCAACTGATGATTTACTTCGAGCACGAGAGATAGCAAAAAACATGAGTGAACTTTATGGTATGGGAAGAGGTTTAGTTCCCTACAATGATGATATAGCTACTATTTTGGATGAAGCAAAAGATGAAGTAGAAAAGTTTTTACTTGGCATGAGTGTACCTTTGGAAGAAGTTGCAGATAAACTATTTAAAGATGAGAGCATCAGTAAAATACAAATTAAAGAGATAGTGGATGAAATATTTTAGTGGCTTTTGCTTAGAAAGTGAAAGTGGACTTTTTAATGAATATACATGTAAAAGTGATTTTTGTGTTGTAGGGTTTAGCTATGGTGCACAAAAAGCACTGGAATATACATCTACATGTATTGAACGCATTGATACATTACAATTGATTTCACCTGCATTTTTTATGGATAAAAGTGACAAATTTAAGAAACTTCAAACAATTCATTTTAAAAAAGATTCTGATACATATTGTAAAAATTTTTTATCAAATGTTACTTCTAAAGACATATCAATGTATTTTAAAAAAGGTACTATAGACGAACTAAATGATCTTTTATTTTATGAATGGGATAGAGAAAAATTAAAAGAAATTAAAAAACTTGGTATAGAAATTGAAGTGTATTTAGGCGAAAATGACAAAATAATAAACTCTTTACATGTAAAAGAGTTTTTTCAAGAGTTTGCTACTGTTTATTATATAAAAAACACCGGACATATTTTAAAATAAGCATATTTCTTCTTGACAAAAAGGTTAAAATATATTAAAATTCTTTTTATGACTGACGTTCGGTCATAAAAAGGAGACAGTATGCCAAAAATCGTGGATAAAGATGAAAAAAAAAGAAATATTGCTATTGCATCTATAGATTTGTTTGCAGAACATGGGTTAAAGACATCA
This sequence comes from uncultured Sulfurospirillum sp., assembly GCA_965306065.1. Lineage (GTDB taxonomy): Bacteria > Campylobacterota > Campylobacteria > Campylobacterales > Sulfurospirillaceae > Sulfurospirillum_A. The sequence goes on from CBDLTN010000023.1 coordinate 12,538, forward strand.
ATGGAATCAATTGCTAAAGCTGCAAATGTCGGAAAAGGTACAGTTTATTTATACTTTAAAACAAAAGAAGAGATTATCATAGAGATATGGAATTTTGTTGATGAACTCTTGGATAACTCCAGGCAAGAAAAACTAAATGAAGCTAAGAGTAATGCAGAAAAACTTTTAATTTTATTTGATTTTTCTGAACTTGAGAAAAATGGACTAGCCGAAAAACTTCTTAAAATATATGCTATTAACATGTCACTAATTTTGACGCTTTCAGATGAAGGATTACATGAGAATTATAATGAACACTCTTGTGTTGAATTAAATGAGATAAAAAAATATCTACAAGCTGGAGTTGATTGTGGTGAATTTATTGAATTAGATGTTGATATGGTTGGAAAGCTTTTTCAAAAAATGCATATAGGTATTCTTTTTGATTCAATGTGTAAACATATAACAATAGAAGAATTAAAGCAAGAGTTTTATACGCAACTGGATTTTTTGATAAAGATGATAAAAAAGGAAAATAGATGAAACTTGGTTATATAAGTTTAGTTTTACCACTTTTTTTAAACGCAAACTCTTTATTAGAACTAGTAAATCTGAGCCAAAATAATGAGATAGCAAAGTCAGCAATTTTTAAAGAAAAAAGTGCAGAAAATATATTAGAATCAACAAAGAGTGCTTACTTACCTTCACTCTCTATTGGTAGTTCTTATATAAATATATCAGAAGAAAGAACTGTAAATGACCCTAAAGAAGCATTTAGTAATTATGCAAAAATCAGCTACAGCATATATGATGGTGGTAAAAAGAAATCATTGTTAAAGCAGTTAAATAAAGAACTTCAAGCAAGTAAATTTTCAAAAACTAATATAAAAAATACCTTAGCATTAAATACAGTAAGTGTCTATTTTAATTTACTTAGTACCTCTTCTGATATATTAGCAAAAACTCAACAGATTGAACAGTTAAAAGCCGATGTTAATAGACTTAAAAACTTTAAGCTTGCAGGGGTTGCTTCACAAGATGAAGTCGAAAAAATAAAAGCAGACTTAGCACGAACTCAAACTGAAAAACTTGAGCTTTTATTGTCAAAAAAAGATTTGTTATTTAATCTTAGAGAATTAACAGGAATAAAAGAGATAAAAGAACAAAAAGCTTCATTAGAAGTTCCAAATAAGTTTTCTCAAAAAACAACACCTGAAATTTTAGCTTTAGAAAATAAAGCAGAAGCATTAAAATATCAAGCACAGATAGATAAATCATCTCTCAGACCACAGGTATCATTTGAGAATACTTATACATTTTATGATACAAAAGTCGAGAATGACATACACAATTCAAAAACTTCACATAATCAAAATAAACTAATGTTATCGTTTTCATGGAGAATTTTTGATTTTGATTCTTCAAATAAAAAATATGAAGCAAGTAGGTTATTTTATGAGGGAGCAAAGTCAGATTTAGCATATCAAAAAAGAAAAATAAATTTAAAATACTCATATAGCATAGAAGCACTTAAACTTGCTAAAAGCAGAATAAAATCAGCATCTTTAAGAGTAAAATCTGCTGATTTAACATTTGTTGCAATATCTAAGAAATTTAAAGCAGGAGTAATTGACAATATTGTTTATTTAGATGCTTTAAGTGATAAATATAGTGCTGTTGCATACCTAAATAGAGTTAAGAATGATTATGAGATAAAAAAAGCAGAGTACTACTATAGTGCTGGATATTCAATCAAGGAGATGATTAAATAATGAAAAAATTACTAATAAGTTCGGTATTACTTCCATTAAGTTTATTAGCAAAAGATGTATATGCTACGTTTGATGTAGAAGGATTACAAGAGTCACAATTAACCTTACCAGTTTCTGGAGTTGTTAAAAGTTTACATGTAAAAATTGGAGATAAGGTTAAAAAAGGACAATTTTTATTGGAGTTAGATAATGAACTGGAAAAAATTGATATGGAATTATCTCTTAATGATGTAAAGCTTTCACAAATTTCAAAAGACCAAGCAAATAGTGCGTTTTTAAGATATCAAAAAATAAAAGACGTCATAGATGATGAACAGTTTGAAAATGTCGAATTTGAATACAAAAAAGCAACGCAATCATTAATTAAGTCATTAAATGCTTATTCACTCAAAAAAGTTCAAGTAGCAAAAAGACAACTTTTATCGCCTTATAGCGGAGTTGTCACTGATTTACATGTAGAACTAGGAGATGGTGTTAGCGGACCTTCAACTCCTTTAATTTCTATAATTAGTTACCCAAAAGTTAAATTAGTACTTTCATTTGATGAAAAACATTGGAATGTTGTTAAATCAGGGCAAACTTTTAAATATAGAGTAGATGGTCTAGAAAAAGAGTTAGTAGGTAAGATAGCAAAAGTATATCCTAGTGTAAATCCAAATACTAGAAAACTTAAAGCAGAAGTTATTACTAAAGATTTATTACCAGGTTTATTTGGTGATGGAAATATTGTAGTGGAGTAATGGATGTATAAATTTGCCATCAATAGACCAATAAGCACTTTGATGCTTGTAATGTCTTTTATAGTTTTTGGTCTTATGTCATATAGAAGTATGCCAATTAATCTTTTTCCAAATGTTGAATTTCCAATTGTTACAATTGAAACTAAATATTTTGGAGCAGATCCAAGTAGTGTAGAGTCAAAAGTAACAGATAAAATTGAAGAAGCAGTTTCTGGAATTGATGGGATTGATAAACTTATATCTACTAGTTATGAAGGTATGAGTGTAGTTACAGTCATTTTTGAATTAGAACGTGATATCTCAGAAGCAACAAATGATGTAAGAGATAAGATTGGTGGACTTCTTCTTGATAGTGATGTAGAAAAACCAGTTGTTAAAAAATCAGCAGGTTCATCAGGTTCTGTTGTTAGCCTTTTTATTGCTACGAAAAACAGTGACTGGCAATCTTTAATGAGATTAGCAGATGAAAAAATCAAACCAAGACTACAACGTATACGAGGGGTAGCAGACATAAATATTGTTGGGTTTAGAGATAGGGAAGTAAGAATATTTGCTGACCCGTTTTTACTCAATAAATATAATCTAACAGCAAATGATTTACAAGGAATTATAGCAAAAGAGAATGTTAGAGCAGGAGGTGGAAAACTTGTAGGTAAATCAAGCGAATATGTTTTAAAAGCAAGAGCAGATGCAAGCAGCATAGAAGATATGAAAAACATTAGAATTCTTCCTGGAGTTAAATTAAAAGATATAGCCCGCGTGGAAGATTCTCTATCAGATGCAAAAAGCTTTTCTTCATTTAATGGCGAATCTGGTGTAGTATTAGAAGTTCAAAAGATTTCAGGGACAAACACATTAAACATAATCAATGGTGTTAAAAAAGTGATGCCTGAACTTAATAAAATAGCAGGTGATAATTATACACTTAAGCTTTTAAAAGATCAATCAGAAAAAATAATGCAAAATATGGATCAAGTTACTTTTGATTTAATATATGGAGCGATACTTTCTATATTGATTGTATTTGTATTTTTAAGAAATGTAACTGCTACACTTGTATCTGCTTTAGCAATTCCAACTTCAATTATAGGTACTTTTGCCATAATAGATTGGTTAGGTTATGATTTAAATAGACTTACTATGATAGGACTTACTCTAGCAATTGGTATTTTTATTGATGATGCAATAGTTGTTATTGAAAATATAACTAAAAAAATGGAAAAAGGGTTAGAACCATTTAGAGCCTCTTTTGAAGGAGTAAAAGAAATATCATTCTCAATTTTAGCAATTTCAGCAATGCTTCTTGCTGTTTTTGTACCAGTAGCATTTATGGGTGGAATAGTAGGGAAATTTTTTAATTCATTTGCTATGACTGTAGCAGCTGGTGTTGTCATATCATACATAGTGGCTATTATGTTTATACCTACTGTTGGAGCAAGAGTTTTAAGCTCTAAAGAGAGTAAGTTTTACCACTGGAGTGAACCATTTTTTGTTGGCCTTGATAAGGTGTATTGTTCTATATTGAAGCCTTTGATTAGATTTAAAACACTGACTATTATTGGAGCAATTGGGATACTTTTAGCATCAGGCACACTTCTTAGTAAAATTGGTGGGGATTTTGTACCAATGGAAGATAACAGTGAAATGAGAATTATTGTAAAAGGACCAATAGGAATAAATTTAGAGAGTATGAAGGAAAAAATGAAACCTATAACGGATGCTCTTAGTAAAGATAAGTTAGTAGAATATACGGTTTTAACTATTGGATATACTGCGGCAAAAGAGACACATAAGGCAAAAGTATATGTGAAAATAGTTCCAGTGGAACAAAGAGATTTAAGACAAGTAGAAATTGTACAAGAGTACAGAGAAAAATTTAAAGATTTAAAAGATTTAAAAGTTGTGGTAGAAGAAGTACCTGCAATGGATACAGGAATGGAGACTTCAAAAATTCAGATAGTCTTAACTGGTCCAGATTTAAAGGTCCTTGAAAATAAATCAGAAGAAGTCAAAAACTTACTTAGCTCTATAAAAGGAGCAGTTGATGTTGATAGTGATTTTGAAAAAGGAAAACCTGAAGTTAAAATCACTATACAAAGAGAAAATGCAAAAAGACTTGGTGTTAGTGCAAATGAAATTGCTAAAATTTTTGGAGCAGCATTTTCAAGTGATACATCTATTAGTAATTATGAACAAGATGGAAGACAATTTGATATTACGTTACGTTTTTCAGATACAAACAGAGAAACAATATCTGATTTAAAAAAATTACAAGTTAAATCTAATTCAGGAGAATTTGTACCACTTGAGGGTCTAATAAATCTAGAAGAAACCACAGGCGCAGCTTCTATTAATAGATTTGATAGAGAGAGGAAAATTCTAGTCAAATCAAATCTATTTGGTGTACCTCTTGATTCTATAGTTTCAGAAGTTAATAAAAAGATTGGTTCTATATTACCAGATGGGTATAACTATAGATTTACTGGAGACGTAGAAGACATGGTCGATACTAATGAAGCATTTGCTATGGCAGTTATATTGGCAGTAATTTTGATTTATCTTATTCTTGCAGCACTTTATGAGTCACTTGTTCAACCTTTGATAATAATGGTTGCAATGCCTCTTTCATTTACTGGTGTTGTTTTGGGATTATATATTGCTAATATGCCGTTTAGTCTTTTTGTGATGATTGGTGTTATTTTACTTCTTGGTATGGTTGGAAAAAATGCGATACTTGTAGTAGACTTTGCAAATCAAGCTATTAAAAATGGAAAACATGTAGATGAAGCTTTACTAGAAGCTGGTGAAAAACGTTTACGTCCAATTTTAATGACAACATTTGCCATGATTGGTGCAATGTTGCCTTTAGCTTTAGGAACAGGAGCAGGTCATGAAGGGAATGCCCCTATGGCAATTGCTATTATAGGTGGTCTTATAAGTTCAACCATACTTACCTTACTTGTTGTACCTGCAATTTATCGTTTTATGTATCCTCTTGATGCATGGTTAAGAAAGTGGTATGAAAAAGGTGAGGTATGATATAATTATTAAAAAAGGATAATTATGAGTAAAATAAAAATTGGAATTTTAACACTCTCAGATAGAGCAAGTGCTGGAGTATACGAGGATTTATCTGGAAAAGCGATAATAAATACTTTAAATGAGTATCTAACAAGTGGGTGGGAGCCTGTATATGAAGTTATTCCTGATGATAGAGAACTTATTGAAGAAGCATTAAAAGATATGGCTGATACACATGAGTGTTGTCTTATTGTAACAACAGGTGGAACTGGTCCTGATCCAAAAGACTTGACTCCTGAAGCTACTGAAGCAGTATGTGATAGAATGATGCCTGGATTTGGGGAACTAATGCGTCAAGTTAGTTTACAGTATGTTCCAACGGCAATTCTCTCTCGTCAGACTGCTGGAATTAGAGGAAAAAGCTTGATAATCAACCTCCCTGGAAAACCAAAATCAATAAGAGAGTGTTTGGATGCGGTTTTCCCTGCAGTTCCATATTGTATAGATTTGATTCATGGTCCATATTTAGAATGTAATGAAGCAGTTATTAAACCTTTTAGACCAAAGGCAAAATAGAAGGATAAAAATGCGTAAGTATTTTTACATTTTTATATTGTTGACAGTTTTTAGTTATGCAAATGACAAAATAGTTAAAATAGCAACACTAGAAGACTATGCTCCTTTTTGTATTGCAAGTGATAAGTATACAGTAAATCAGACTGTTAAGCCTAAAGAAAATGCTAAAAACTTTTATGGATATAGTTGGGATGTATTAAGAGAAAGTTATCATATAATGGGTTATACAATCGAATTAACAATTTCCCCTTGGCCAAGATCTATGAGAAGCCTTAAACAAGGGGAAGTTGATATACTTTTTCCAACTAGTATAAGTAGTGAAAGAAAGAAAATTTTTGACTATTCAAAAGAGTCTATTAATGAAGCTAATTTTGTCATTTACGTAAAATCAGATAGTGACATATACTGGAATGGATTGGAGTCTCTAGCTGGTAAAGTTATAGGTGTAAAAAGAGGGTTCAATTATGGAGATAAATGGGAACAAAATAAAAGTATTGTAAAATATGACGTCAATACAATTCTGAAAGGTTTTAAAATGTTAAAAGTAAACCGTTTTGATGGTTTTATTGGTTATGAATATAATTGGGACTATATTTTAAAACAACAAGGATGGAAAGAAAGCTTTAAAAAGTTTCCAGCTTTTGATTCCTCTTCAGAACATTTAGTTTCTTTAAAAAGTAATTTTGAAGGTAAAAAACTTTTATCTGTATTTGATATGGGAAAAAGAAAACTTCGAGAAAATGGAAGATTAGCAGAGATTAAAAGAGAGTGGTTTGGAGACTAGGTTTTTTACCTAGCCTTCTTTTTATATTTTATATATAGAATAGATAAAATAATTATAAATATTATTGTTATTATTGTTATAGTTCTAAGGTATTCTTTTATAAGTTCTTGATTACTTCCTAAAAAATAACCTAAAAAAGCGAGTATAGCTACCCAAATACCAGCTCCAAAACTAGTATATAAAGAAAATTTTATAATATTCATATTGGAAAGTCCAGCTGGCAATGATATGTACTGTCTTATAACGGGGATTAATCTACCATTGAATGTTGAAATTTCTCCATGTGATTTGAAAAAGTTTTCCATTTTGATAAGTTTATCCTCTTCAAACCATACATAATGTCCATACTTTAAAAGAAGCTTTCGCCCTAATGTTTTAGACAAGTAATAGTTTAGTAATGCACCACCAAGTGATCCTAAAATTCCCATAAGAATAACTATATAAAGGTTCATATCCCCTTTATATGCCAAGTACCCAGCTGGTATCATAACCACTTCACTTGGAAATGGAAAGAATGTGCTCTCTAGGAACATCAAAGCAAAGATGCCGATGTATCCTAAAGAGCCTATAGTTTCTACTAAAAAATTAATTATTTCGTGTAGTAAATCCATCATTTTTAAAATGCTGCTATGATAGCACCTTTGTATTTTTCTTCTATAAATTTACGAATTTCTTCAGAGTTTACTGCCTTGTTTAAAGCTTTAATTGCTTCAGTATTCTCATTGCCTCTTTTTACTACAATTATATTTGCGTATGGAGAATTGATTGATTCAATTGCCAAAGCATCTTTTGTAGGGTTTAAATCTGCTGTAAGTGCGTAGTTTGTATTAATTACTGCAATAGCCACATCACCAAGTACACGAGGAAGTTGTGGAGCATCAATTTCTTCAATTACAAAGTTATTTGGATTGTCTATAATATCAACTTTTGTTTTCAAGTCTTTTTTTGCAAACTTAAGAAGTCCAGCATTTTCAAGAACATCTAATGCTCTATTTTCATTTGTTGGATCATTTGGAACTGCAATCGAATCACCACTTTTTAATTCACTTAAGTTTTTAATTTTTGAAGAGTAAACAGCCATAGGTTCAAGATGAACATTCACAGTTTTTACTAGATCTGTGTTTTTATTTTTATTAAACTCTTTTAAGTATGGAACATGTTGAAAAAAGTTGGCATCTAAGTCACCATCTTCTACTGCGAGATTTGGAGTTACGTAATCTGTAAACTCTTTAATTTCAAGAGTATATCCTTCTTTTGCCAATATAGGTTTAACTTGTTCTAAAATTTCTACATGAGGTATTGGAGTTGCTCCTATACGAATAACTTTATTTGCCTCTTTAGTAGTTTCTTCTTTTTTGTCACTACAACCGCTTAATCCTGCTATCAGTGCTGCACTAAGAGCTAATTTTAATATATATTTTTTCATTTTATTCCTTATTTTTTTGTAATTTTATAGAGATAATCTCCGACCGATTGAAAACACTGTACTAAAACAACAAGTATTAATACAGTGTAAATCATGATGTCAGTTTGAAAACGATAATAGCCATATTTAATTGCTACATCACCCAAACCACCACCTCCTACGGCTCCCGCCATTGCTGAAAAGCCTACTATTGTTATAAGTGTTAATGTTATTGCTGCTATAATTCCAGGAAGCGCTTCTACTATCATTACTTTAAATATGATATTAAAATTACTAGCACCAAAAGACTTTGCAGCTTCAATGACACCCTTATCAACTTCTTTTAAAGCACTCTCAATAAGTCTTGCGACAAAAGGAGCAGCCCCTATTGTAAGAGGTACTATTGCTGCAGTTGTTCCTATACTTTTTCCTATAATCATTTTAGTAACTGGAAAAAGAATTATCATTAAGATAATGAAAGGGAAAGATCGAAGAGTATTGATAATTACATCCAAAAATCTATAAAGTTTTTGATTTGGTACTAGACCATCTTTATCACTCAATATAAGCATAATTGCAGGAATAAAGCCAAAAATAACTGCTAATAGAGTCGAAGTTAAACTCATATATAAAGTCTCCCAAATTGCAGGAAGTAAAATTTTTTCAAACATTTATATAAGCTCCCATCTTACTTTTTTTTCATTAAGGTACTTTAGAATACTGTCTTTATCTTTTTGTTCTAGATTAATCACTAGATTACCTATGACATGATCATTCACTTTTTCTAATTTACCCCACACTATATTGAAGTCTATATTTAGTGTTCTTGCCATATGTGTTACTATAGAGTACTGTGCAATTTCTTTTGGAAAGTATAGGCGTATATTTACACCAATATCTGGAACTACTTCTTCTTCACCTAAGAATTTTTTCATTTTTTCATCAGGTTCTAAAAAGAGTTCTTCTATTTCACCTTGTCCTATTATGTGGCCATGTTCTAGTAAAATAGCTCTTTTGGCAATTGATTTTACTACTTCCATTTCATGTGTTACTATAACAATGGTTATTCCCATTTTTTTGTTGATTTTTTTCAACAATTCAAGTATTGATAAAGTCGTATTAGGGTCAAGTGCACTTGTTGCTTCATCACTTAGTAGTATTTTAGGCTCAAGCGTTAATGC
>CBDLTN010000024.1:0-21050 GCA_965306065.1 uncultured Sulfurospirillum sp.
CCCGCCCTTTCACGGCGGTAACAGGGGTTCAAATCCCCTTGGGATCACCATACATCTTCTATTTATCAAAAATCAAAAGCTAAGTTCTATTTATTCGTTGCCTTAAGCCTTCATTTTCATATATATCAATCTCTGTTGAATAATCGCTATTTGCTTTCTTTAGGGTAGTATTCATAAAAGCTATAAGTTTTGCATCTGATTTTTTATGACTTGCTATAAGAAGCACAAAATTTAAGTAAACTTTTATACCTTTTGGCATTTTTCCTTGAATTTTTGAGGGGAAAACAAACTCTTTTGATACTTTTATAATCGCATTAGTTAAATCATTTTTTGTTGTATTTCTATTTGCTGCGAGTTCTACCATATCTTCTATGGTATATTTTTTATTTTTAATAATTCCTTGTTTTTTTACCACTTTTATTTTTTTAGTTTTTTTACCCATAGACGAAATAACAACGACTAAGACTAAAATTATGATAATAAGTAAAGCAACTATAAGGGCAACTATAAGACCTTTTTCTTCCATAAACAACCTTTAAATACAATTATATCTAAGGGACTTGAAAAATCCCTTAGATGAGTTGTTATAGTGTCTTAGATAAGTTTCTATTTCTCCATGCAAATGCAATGATTACAAAAACTACAGCTACTGTATAGTAAACAAACATTGGAATAGGAACAGGATCACCTGAGGCATAAGAATGCATACCTGAAAGATAAAAGTTTACACCAAAATATGTCATGATAATAGAGGCAAAAGCAACTGTTGATGCTACTGCAAAAGCAAACTGGTTATTTAAAGTTTTAATAAATCTAAAATGTACTATTATGGCATAAAATAGAATCGATACTAAAGCCCATGTCTCTTTTGGGTCCCAACCCCAATATCTACCCCATGATTCATTTGCCCAAACCCCACCTAAAAAGTTTCCTATTGTAAGTAGACTAAGTCCTAGAATCATAGACATCTCATTAATTCTTGTTGCTTCAACAATATTTCTATCTATCTCATCATTTCGTTTTGACTTTTGATTTGGTTTTTTAATTATAAAAAGGATCAATGTAAAGAAACCTAAGAGTGAACATAGTCCCAAGAAACCATAACTAGCGGTTATTACAGAAACATGAATATTGAGCCAATAAGAATTTAGAACTAGTACTAGAGTTGTTATCTGAGCATCCATCCAACTTAAATGTGCTACAAAAAGTGTAACACCAGCAAGTATAGAAGTTAGAGATAAAGAGACTATAGATTGTCTAGAGAAAAATAGTCCTGCTAGAGCAAGTGACCAAGCGATATAAATCATAGACTCATATCCATTACTCCATGGAGCATGACCGGCTATATACCATCTTAATCCTAAACCAAAAGTATGTATAGAAAAACCTATAAGAGTTAAAACAAATACTATTCTTGTTATCATTTTAAGTGATAATGATGGTTTAACCATCTTAGAAAATATTGCAATTAGTAATAAAAAACCTGTTATAAGATAAAAAGGAGTCAATTTTTGGAAAATTGCTGCTTTATTAAAAAACATCTCTGCACTAATACGACTTGGACTTGGCATGATTTCAGATGCGTATTGTTCTTGATAAGATTTTATTTTTTGTACAGCATTATTTGCATTAATCCAATTACCACTTTCAATACCAGTTGAAAGTGCATCAAAATATCCAGCTAATAGTGACCGAACATCACTACTTTCACTGTCGTTAAAAAGAGATATTGCAGATTTAGGGCTATACCATTTATTATCTGAATCACCTATTTTTGGTATCATTTTAAAAATTTCACCTGTGTAAACATAATAACAGATATTAACTCTCTCATCTACTTTTATAACATCTTTATCAAACTTATTTCTAAAAGCTGGTTTTTTACGATTTGCTTCTTCTGCATATTTTTGAAGTTTATACGCATGCGTTCCACTTTTTTCAAAGAAATCGTTAAAAGTTGCTTTTTTCTGATTTTTATCAATTCCTAGTAACTTTTTAAGCTCTGGATGAAAAACATGAATCATAGGTTGAACTTGCCATTCGCCTGGACTTGCCATCATACTTAATATAACTTGATTTGCACTCAATCCTCTAAAGTTTGATTTTCTATAAACCTTATTTAACACCTCTGTTGAAATTGTATCAATTGGTTTGATTCTACCATCTGCACTTTGTACTAGTATTTCACCAAACTTATCTGCATGAGCTTTATCGTATTTTTGAAGAAAGTTAAATGCATTTTCATTTGCTTCTAATTGTGTTACTTGTAGTAGACCAAATATCATCATAAATGCAACTAATACAGATTTTACTTTATTCATATCTTTTTGTATTAAACTTGCTAGTTTTCTAAAACGACTTTTTGGATTTATAACATTAAACAACAAACCAAGGCTAAGCAAAATGTAACCTATATATGTTGGCCATTTTCCTGGGTCACTATTGACTGAGAGAATCGTTCCCATCTCGTCTGTATCATAAGAGCTCTGAAAAAATCTAAACCCTTCATAATCTAATACATGATTCATATATACCCTGTATGGTAAATTTATACCATTTATTTTATCCATTACTTCTATCTCACTTGCATAACTCATAGGTGAACTTGACCCTGGATATCTTTCTAATTGAAAATCATTTAACTTTACTAAAAATGGAAGTTCAAATATCTGAGAACCCCACTCAAAATCAAAATCTGTTCCTTTTATATTAATTGACTTTGTATAACCTTTTGCACCTTTTCCCATGCCGTACATTGCTACTTCTTTTGTAACACCTTTAAATGTAACATCAGCTATTAAAGCTGAAAGACTTCTTCCACCTCTTTGCATAGGATTTGGATTTGTTATGATTTTCTCTTTTGCCTTTAAGCCTATATACTTAGGTGCAAAATTTGTATCACCCATAGTATAAAGTTGATTACTCACAAATTCATACTCTTTATTTGCTTCATAAGTACCACGCTTATTTTCTAACATCTTAAACCAACTTATAGGCTGATCTGATATAAAATAAAATTTTCCATCTCTAATAGTAATATTTACATAAAATTTACGCTTTGATTTGATATCTGAATTCAGAGTGAAATATATAGGTGTCTCATGTAGTGATCCTTTATTTTTCAATATTACATTCTCTGTTCTTCCACCATTACTTACCATCATGGAAACCATAGGTTTTCCATCCGATGAATCAATAACCTCAGTAGTTGCATTAGGAACAAACTCTTTATATTCTATTTTTGCTATATCTCCATCAACATCTAAATCAAGTGAAAAGTCATTTGAACCTATAGTTGAAATTATTTTCTTTTTACTAACACTATAAACTTTATCACCTTTTTTAGCATGAGCACTTATAAAAGAGTCTGATGAAACCACTCTGTTTTCTGTTTTTCCCTCTCTTATATGTAAAGAGCCTTCATAACCCATATATCTTGTGATACCTGAACCAATGAGTATTACAACAAAACCCAAATGAAACATCAATGAAGGAAGTTTCTTTTTTTGAAAAACGTTATATTTGAACATATTATTAATAATTATAATTCCCAACATGACTTGAACTATTTCAAACCAAACTGAATTATAAACAATAGACCAACTACCAGCTATTCCAAAATCATTCTCTATAAATGTTGCAACTCCGCTTGTCACTGCAAATATAAATAGAAAAATAACCGCCGCTTTCATCGAAAAAATACTCTTCAATAAAGACTCCATAAAACCCCTTTTTATTTTACATCCTTTTTCAAAATAACTCATTTGAAAATAATTCGTTTAGAGATACGAAATAGGACGTCTATATACAAAATACATCGTCTCAATACTATCTTATAATTATAAATATTTATTAAATAAATTAAGTAACTATTAAAATTAGAAGTCTAACTAAAGTCGTCAGAAAAAGCTCTGATTTAAATCAAGATAGTTATAAAAGTGGTTAGATTATTCTAACCACCAAGATATTTTTTACGTATTTCATCATCACCTATCATATCTTTTGCAACGCCTTGCATAGCTATTTTTCCATTTTCAAGAACATAAGCATAATCTGAAATTCTTAGAGCCGCAAAAGCATTTTGTTCAACAAGTAAAATAGTGATACCTTCTTCTTTTAGTTTAGTAATTGTTTCAAAAACTTCACCTACTATCTTTGGAGCAAGCCCAAGACTAGGCTCATCTAACATAAGAAGTTTAGGTTCACTCATTAAAGCTCTACTAATAGCAAGCATTTGTTGCTCACCGCCACTAAGAGTACCTGCCATTTGAAATCTTTTCTCTTTTATTCTAGGAAAAAGATTATACATAGCATCTCTAAGACGATCATAATTTTCATCGTTATTAAAAGCACCCATACGAAGGTTGTCTTCTACTGTCAAATTGATAAATACTCTTCTTCCCTCAGGGACAAGTGCAAGACCACGTTGAACAAGTGAATGTGTTTTATGGTTTATTGTATCGTACCCACTAAAGTTTACTTCTCCTGTTTTTTTAACATTATTAAGAAGTGCTTCAAGTGTAGAAGTTTTTCCTGCCCCATTTGATCCAATAAGTGAAACTATCTGTCCCTCATCTACTTCAAAACTTATTCCTTTTACGGCCTCTATAAGTCCATAGTATACATGTAAATCTTTAACATTAATCATGAGCAAAATCTCCCAAATACGCGGCAACAACCTCTTTATCTTTTATCGCATCAGCAGGGCTACCTTCAAATATAGTCTTTCCATAATCTAAAACTAAAACTTTGTCACAAAGATGATTAACAAACTGCATGTCATGCTCAATCAATAAAACTGTTAAATCAAAATCATCCCTTGCTGTACGAATCAGTTCAGCAAGTTCTTTTGTCTCAGCAGGATTCATCCCAGCTGCAGGCTCATCTAATAATAACATTGAAGGATTTGTTGCTAAAGCTCTTGCTATTTCTACCTTTCTTTGCTGTCCATAACTAAGGTCAGTTGCTTTATAATCAGCAAACTCTGCTATACCAAAATACTCTAAAATTTCCATTGCACGTTTTCTTATACGTTTTTCTTCACCAAAAAAACGTGGAAATCTAAGGATTGACTCAAGATAAGTATATTTTGCTTGAAAATCAAAACCTATAAGAACATTATCCATTACACTCATTGTATTAAACAGACGTATGTTTTGAAAAGTTCTTGCTATCCCTTTTTTAACAATAATATGTGGCTTTAAGCCATTAAGTTTTTCAGAACGGAAAACAATTTCCCCCTCAGTTGCTTGATAATTTCCTGTTATTATATTAAACATGGTAGTTTTTCCAGCACCATTTGGTCCAATAAGACCATATATCTCTTTTGAGTTAACTCTAAATGTTGTATCATTTATTGCTGTAACTCCACCAAACTTCTTTGTTACACCTTTTAGTTCAAGTATCATTTTTTAGCCTTTGATTTAAAAAGGTCTTTGAGTTCCCGTTTACCCATAATACCCTCACGTGCAAATAGCATTACAAAAATCAATATAACTGAGAACACTACCATTCTCATTCCTGGCATTGCTGGAGTCTCCATAAAACCAAGATTCATAGGTTCATCTAAAAATCTCATCCATTCAGAACCACCAATAACTAAAATTGCTCCCAAAACAGCACCTGTAGTACTTCCTAGACCTCCTAAAACTATGATAATAAGCAGTTGGAACGTAAGGAAAAATGTAAATAGGTCTGGAGAGATACTAGTAAGAAGTGCGGCAAGTAATCCACCACCAACTCCTTCTAAAAATGCACTTGTACAAAAAGCAAAAGTTTTGATCTTAAAGGTATTAACACCCATTGCTATTGCAGCGTCTTCATCATCTCTGACAGCTTTCATAGCACGTCCAAACTTAGAATTAACAATATTTAGTATAGCCCAAACTGACAGCATTGCAATACCCCCAGTCCAATAAAGATTGGATAGTTCGGGTATATCATTTAATCCCAAAGAACCGTTCGTCACTTCTGGGTTATTTATAGTTAAAATTCTTATAATAAAACCAAACCCTAGAGTAACGATAGCAAGATAGTCTCCTCTTACTCTAAAAACTGGGAAAGAGAGAGTTAATGCAAGTAGGGCTGAAAACAATCCAGAGAAAAACAGTGCCCAAATAAAATTTGCCTGAAGAGCAAGTACCCAAGGGTATGGGTCTTCTATATCGTATTGGTACTCTTTTGCATCACCATCAAGAAGCAAAAGTGCAGTTACATAAGCACCTATTGCTACAAAACCATTTGGCTCTAGTGAAAACTGCCCTGTTACACCATTTATAAGATTATAACTAACTGCTAGTATCGTAAAAATAGCTATATTGTTTAAAATTCTTACCGTGTATTCATCAAAGTGAGTTGAAGCAAACCATATGAACCAAAGTGTAGTTGCTATGATGGCTAGGTTTATCCATTGATCTTTTTTAATAACAATATTCATGATTAAAACCTACTCTTATCAAAATTAATTCCAAGTATACCTGTTGGTTTAAAAAGAAGTACTAAAATAAGAAGAACAAAAGCAAAAGCATCTTTATATCCACCATACTCAGGCAAGAATGCAACTACAACAACTTCTGTAAAACCAATAATAAATCCACCAATTACAGCTCCACCAACACTACCAATACCACCAACAACAGCAGCTGCAAAAGCTTTAAGTCCTATAAGAACTCCCATCATAGGCTCAACTGAAGGATAATTAACTGCCCAGAATATTCCACCAATAGCAGCTAGAGCTGAACCCATACCAAAAACTATCATTATAATTCTATTTGCATCAATTCCCATAAGATTCACAGTATTTACATCAAATGCTAAAGCACGAATCGCCATGCCATATTTAGTTTTATATAAAACCCATAAAATTGATGCTAAAAGTAACAAGGTTACTACAGGAACCATCAAAGATGCAACTGAAAATATAAGTCCACCTACGTTTATGATATGTTCCATATATTCTGGAACAGGAAAAGGTCTAGGAGTTCCTCCAAAGAAAACATTAAATGCATTTTCTAAGAAAAAACTAATACCAATAGCAGTAATTAAAAGAGAAATCTTAGGAGCACTTCGTAGTGGTTTATATGCTACTTTATCTGTTAGCATACCAAGAAGTGCAGAACCAATAACTGCTAAAAAGATAGCAGCAACAAAAGGTAGTTGCAAAATTGCCATACCAAAATAACCTAAAAAAGCTCCAACCATCATGATATCACCATGAGCAAAGTTAATAAGCCTCAATACTCCATAAACCATCGTATAACCAATGGCTATAAGTGCATACATACTACCAAGGCTAAAGCCATTGACCATCTGTTGCATAAATTCAAGAAAATCCATTAATACCCTTTATAATCGCATAAAAATAACAACGTAAATTATTATATGTATAGGATTTTCTCCCTTTACATGTAAAGGGAGAAATGTTTGAAAGGTTACGGATTTACTGTTGTTTTGTATACAGCTTTGCCATCTTTTATAACTTTAATTACTGCAGAACGAGTTGCATTTCCTGATTTGTCCATGTTTATAACACCAGAAACTCCCTCAAATCCTTTTGAAGCTTTTATCTCTTTGTTTACACAAACACTATCACTAGGGTCACTACATCTGTTCATTGCATCAACTAATAAAAAGTATGTATCAGCACCAAGTGCTGTAAATGAATTCAACTCTTTTTTACCTGTTTCTTTAGAATAATAAGCAATAAAATCTTTTGATTTTTGTGTTGGAGGTGCAGAATAATCAAAGAAATCTGTAAACATATAGCCTTCAACTGATTTTCCACCTAAATCGATAAAAGTTTGATTTGCAACACCGTCTCCAGAAAACATTGGCTTATTAAGACCAATTTGCTTAGATTGACGAGCTATCATAGAAGCTTCTGGGTGATATAATGGTAAAAACATAAAATCTGGATTTATTGTTTTTATTTGAGAAACTACTGCTTTAAAATCTTTATCACCAGAAGTAATTTTTATCTTCTTAACAATCTTTCCACCGCCTTTTTTAAATGCTTTTTGAAAAGCTTTTGAAAGACCTAAAGAATATACTTGAGCTTGATCAACTACAACTACTGCTGTTTTAAGACCTAAGTCTTTTAAAGCATAGTTTGCAACAACTTCACCTTGAAAAGAGTCCATAAAACAAACACGGTTTGCAAAACTTCTTTTCATAGTTAGTTTGTCATTCGTCGCAACTGAAGCAATAACAGGAATTTTTTTCTTATCAGCAATTGCTATAGTTTGAGCTGTATTTGTACTTGTAAGAGCACCTAATATAGCTGTAACTTTATCTGAGCTGATAAGTCTTGTAGTTGCTGTAGCAGTCTCAACTTTATCGCCCTTGTTATCTACTAAAACAAGCTTTATAGTATCACCATTTTTAAGAGTCGGTTGAAGTTTTTGTGCAAACTCAACTCCCTCATATGTAACCTGACCATAAGCTGCAAGCGGACCACTCATAGGCATAACTGCCCCAATCTTAATCTCTTTAGCAATTCCCACTGATGCTAAAAGTGCAACTGATGTCGCTAACGTAGCCAATCTTCTCATATATTCTCCTTTTTGTTTTATATAGCTTTATACTATACTAAAAGTTTCTTATATTTACTGTAAATAACTACTTGGTACTTCTTTTTCTTCATCTACTTGTGTAGAATTTTCCGACATTGGTAATTTTGTGTCGTGATTTAGACTATATATATAAACTGCAATTGATTGCATCTCTTCACCTGTCAAATCATCAGCATTAGGCTTCATAATAAATCTATTAGTTCCACCAAAATTTCCTTCATAATTTTCTTTATATCCTTCAAGCAAGTTCACTATTTCTAAAGGTTTTAAAACAGAAAGTTTTCTAACCCCTCCATATTTTACTTCATCAGCATTTGCACCGTGACATGATGCACAATTGTTTTGATACAATTTTTCACCTTTATGAACATCAGCATACTTTAACTCCTCTGCCGTGTCATTAGTAAAAAGAGATAGTATAGTTTTTGTTTTTGACTCTTCTGGTCTAATATTTTCTTTTTTGTAAACTTTAGCTTCAATTTTACCCTCTTTTGAGTATTTTTCAACTAGAGCTTTCATCTCTTTTGCAAATTCACCTTTTGCTTCAAATACATAAGTATCATCTTTAGCAATTGTAAATGTTGAGAATATAAATAGTAGAGTAACTAGTATTTTGTACATGTATGTTCCTTGATTTAATTAATCAAAGATTATATCAACTTTTTCTTTAGTAGAGGCTTTGAAAATAAAAAAGGCAAAAAAAAAGCCAAGGTTGTTAAACAACCTTGGCTTTGTGTAAATACTTTTAAATCAAATGATTAGAAAGAGTATTTAGCTTCAAATCTGAAATATTTTTGATCAACAGCATCGCCATCACTTTCCATATCAGAATATTTTACATAAGTATTAAAGTTTTTAGCATACTTATATGATACTTGACCCCAAATCTCATTTAATTCATTTGCAGCAGTATCAGAACTTGAAGCAGCATATCCAGCTTTAACGCCTACTTTACCAAAAGTTGCACCAGCATCAGCAAAGAATGCAGAAGTATCAGCTTCATTATCTATTTCATAACCTAATCTCCAACCTGGGTAAACTACTCCTGATGAATCTCCACCAGCTATACTATAATATGGTTGGTCTTCGTCATTCTCAACGTAACCTGCATTAAATGAAAAATTATCCATTGCATATCCAGCTTTTACAGCATAAAAAGTACCTGTATCTTCATCGCCAACACCAACTTGAGCGTCAGCAAGTTTTGTATGTATAACTTGTCCTAAAAGACTTACCCCAGCAACTTTACCGTCAACTTGAGCAAAAATCATTCTTTCAACTACACTTTGAACTGTAATACCCCAAACTTGTGCATTAACAGCTCCAAAAGAACCTAATGCTGCAACTGCTGCAATTTCAGCTTCTACACCTTCTGCTGGTAAGTTATAATCTTTAGCATTAGCACCACCAAAGTATGCACCAGCTAATGTTACAGAACCAAGGTTATACATACCAATAACACCTGTACCTTTGTTACCATTAAAACCATTATCAGTTACTGGTGTTCCAAGAGCTTGTAAACCAGCTTTAACTGTTAAAGCATCTTTTTTATATACAAAAAAAGCTTTTCTAAGATCAACCTTCATCTCACCAATTGAGTTTCCAGTATTGTTTGCACCTGCGGCACTGCTTGAAGCAAATGCTAATACAGCTTTTAAGTCAGAAGTTACAGGAGCTGTAAATTTACCTAAAAAGTCAAAATCATTTTGTGAAACATCTTTTGCTTCAACTGATCCTTGATCATCTTCATCATTCAATCTGTATCTTAACATACCTGAAAAGTCTACACCTTTGATTGCTTCCTCTAAAGGTGCCGCGTTTGCAGTGCTTAATGCACCAACTACCATAATAGCTGCCAAGCTAAGTTTAGCTAATTTCATATTTTCTCCTTAAGAAATTTTAATTACTCGGCAAGTTTACCACAATTTTTTTATATTTTCAATAAAATCTGCCTTAAAAGTCCAAAAAAAGGTAATTTTGTTACTAATTTGTAATTTACTTGTTAATTATTATTTAATTCTTTTTGAAGTATTACTTAAAATATAGTTGCTTTTTAACACTTAAGATTGAGTTATTAAAGAGTATTTGAAGGTTTACATGTAGAGAAATATTCTCTACATGTAAATGTTTTATTGTCCGTAGATAAGGTTTGGTAACCAAAGACTGATTTGTGGTATATATGTAACTAACATAAGTCCTACAAAGATTGTAGCTGTCCAAGGGAAAGTTGCTACCATAACATCTTTCATAGACATTCCTGTAAGAGAACTAGTTACAAACAAGTTCAGACCCACGGGAGGAGAGACCATACCTAGTTCCATATTCACTGTTATCATGATACCAAAGTGTATTGGGTTGATACCTAGTGCCATTGCAACTGGTAAAAGCAAAGGAACCATAATCATAATAATAGCTGAAGGCTCCATAAAAGCACCTGCAATTATAAGTAATATATTTACAAATATTAAAAATGCAATCACACCTACATTGTTATCAATCAATGTCTGAGTTATGATTTGAGGTATATTTTCCAATGTTAAAAAATGTGCAAAAAGCATCGCATTAGCGATAATAAACATAATCATAGATGTTGTTTTACCTGATGCTAAAGCGATTGAGAGAAACTCTTTTAACTTTATATCTTTATATACAAATACCGAGATAAAAAATGCCCAAACTGCTGCAACGGCTGCTGCTTCTGTTGGTGTAAACAGTCCTCCATAGATACCACCTATAACAATAACAATAGTCATAAGTCCCCATGAAGCTTCCCTCATCTTCACTAATCTTTCTTTAAAAGGCTTTGGTTCGCTTCTTTTAAAACCAAGTCTTACAGCACCAATATAAGTAACACCCATAAGCATAACACCTAAAAGTATACCAGGAACAACACCAGCCATAAATAGTTTTCCAATAGATACTTCAGCTGTAACACCAAATACAATCAAAACTATTGATGGTGGTATAAGAATACCAAGACTTCCCGCAGTTGCAATAGTACCTACTGCATATTTTCTTGGATATCCATCTTTGACAATTGCCCCAAACATTATAGAACCAATAGCAACAACCGTAGCAGGTGAGCTTCCAGAAACTGCTGCAAAAATTATACTTGCAAAAATAGCTGATATAGGAAGTCCACCAGGAAAGTGCCCTACACAAGATTTTGCAAATTCAATAATTCTTGAAGCTGATGAGCCTTTACTAAGAAGATTACCAGCTAAAATAAACATAGGAATCGCCATAAGTGAATAATGCTCAACCTTTTCAAAAACCATAGATGATATTTCAATTGCAGATATTGGTGTGAAACCAACTAAAGCGATAAAAGTAGACGCACCAAGTGCAATCGCAATAGGAGCACCCATAACCAACAAACCAAAAAATAGTGAAAATAAAATTATCACACTCATAACATACCACCTGTTTTTCTATTGGCATCTTCAACTACTTTAGTTAAGTGTGCCTCTTCCATTAACTCTTCTGTTTCAGTTTTTATAACTATCTCATCTGAAGGAGTAGTTATAAGTTTAATTATATGTTCACCAACTCTGTAAGCACCAAATGCAAAAGAAACAGGTATAACAAGATATGGTATCCACATAGGGATTTCAAGATCAATTGACATCTCTTCAAGCTCTATTACAAACAACAAATACTGATACCCATAAAATGAAACAACTGATAAATACGCAAAAGTTACTGTTCTTGTTATCAACATCAAGGCTTTGGCCCAACGTTTTGAAACATTTTCAACCAACAAACCAATTGAAATATGCCCATCAATTTTAAAACAATACGCTGCACCAAAAAACATACCCCATAAAAACAGATACACAGTAAGCTCTGATGCCCATGGCAATGAGTAGTTAAAAGCATATCTTGCAACAACATTTATAAATGCTAAAGCAACACCAGTAGTAATACCAATAATGGCAATGGATCTATTAATAACACCGATAATGCTACTTAAAAGATCAAAAAACTTAATCATCACACTCCCCTTTATAACAACAATGTAAGATACTTTTAAAGTATCTTACATGTAAATATCTACAATTATTTTGTATTGATTGTAGCTTCAATTAAATCTTTACCAATTTTTTTCTTATCATAGAATTTTGAATAAATTGGACTAACAGCATCTCTCCAAACTTGAATCTGCTCAGCAGATAAATTGTGGATTTTAAGTTTTCCTGTTTTATCCGCATAATCTTTGATTAGATTAAACTGCTTAGTGTTTAAGTCTTGAGCATATTCTCTCTCTTTTTCTGTAGCTTCTTTCATAGCTTGAAGAACATTTTTCTGTAACTCAGGAGTTAAAGACTTCCAAAATTTCTTAGACAATACTACTAAGTATCCTAAATAACCATGGTTTGTAACAGTTAAGTCAGTTTGTACTTCATAGAACTTTTTAGTATATATGTTAGAGAATGTATTCTCTTGTCCGTCAATTACACCTTGTTGTAATCCTGAGTAAACTTCAGAAAAAGGCATCATTTGAGGGTTTGCACCGATTGCTTGAAACTGAGCTTCAAGTACTTTTGAACTCATAATTCTAAACTTTTGTCCTGAAGCATCGTCAGGCTTGATAAGTGCACCTTTAGATGAACTAAGTTGTTTAAAGTGGTTATCCCAAAAACTAAGTGCAATAAAACCTTTTTTATTTACCATTGCTTTTAGTTTTTCTCCAACTTCACCGTCTTGAACACGGTGTAGGTGCTCTATATCTTTAAAAAGAAATGGTAAATCAAATATAGCTAATTGAGGAACGATTTTTCCAAACTTTGAAAAGCTTGGTGCACCCATTTGGACTGAGTTTAGCTTAATAGCTTTTAGAACTGCATTATCGTTATATAGTTGCTTCGATGGATAAACTTGAACATCTATCTTACCACCACTTAGATCTTCTAGTCTCTTAGCAAAAAAATCTGCCGCTTTACCTTTTGGTGTGTTTGGGCTTACAACATGACTAAACTTCAATACATAGTCAGCTGCTATACTTGCTGTTGCCAATACAGCTGTAGCTGCAACAATCTGAACAATCTTTTTCATACTTTACTCCTTGTAAATTTTTCTTTCAAGTGAGTATAAAAAAAAGATATGTATGAATTATGTCAAATCGTTACATGTAGACAAAAGTTACAAAAATTCTCACTATAGAGTTACAATTTGTAACCAACTCCTTGGATGTTTTTCAAATAGCTTTTGGGAAGTTTTTTTCGGAAATTTTTCATAAGAAGTCTTAGGGCATTTAGACTCATATACTCATCAGGCCATAATTCCATCTCTATCTCTTCATACGTAAGTACTGATTTTTTTGATAGCAATAGTTCGAGTAAACTTGACTCTTTTTTAGTTAGTTCATACTCTATTGTGTCATGTTTTATTACTTTGTTTGCACTATCATATACCCAACCTTGAGTCAAGTCAATAATACCACTACTTTTTTGAATCTGCAAGAAACGCTCTAATGCTTCAGTAAGTTTTGTTTCTGTTATGGGCTTAACAATATAACGAATCAAAGATAACTCTACTGCTTCAAGCATATAATCAACTTCAGTATGAGCAGAGATTATAAGTATCTGAGTTTTTTCGTATTTTTTTCGTATTTTTTTAGCTAACTCTATTCCACTTAGACGAGGCATTTTTATGTCGGTTATAACTATGTCAGGAAGGTTCTCTTCAAAAAGCTTATATGCCTCTTTTCCATCACACGCTACATATACTTCTTTAAAAAGTAACGTCAACATCTCAGCAACATTTTTTCTTACACCAATGTCATCCTCAGCGTAAAGAACCCTATAATTTGATAATTGTTCAAGCATTTTTGTATTCATGGAAGATATGGTAGTATATTGTTTTTAAAACTAGGGTTAAAGTTGAAAATTATAAAAGAGAATAATATCGCTACTACTATTATATTTGGTGGAATTGCTATGATTGCTTTTTTAATGGCATTTAGCAGTTACTATTTTATTACCAAACAGTATGAAATTTTAGATCGTGGTATAGAAGATAGTAAAGATGCTTATGTGGTCTCTCAAAGAAAACTTATAAGAAGAGAAGTAGACTCAATCATAGAACTTATTCAACTTAAAAGAGCCCGATTATCTCCATACGATGAGCAAGAGTATAAAAAAGAACTACAAGATTGGATTAGAAATATTCGTTTTGGTGCAGATAAAAAAAATTATTTACTCATATATAAGATTGAAGATTTCAAAGGTGGAGAGAAATTTGCCAAGATGCTTGTAAATGCAAATAGACCTGATTTAGAGGGTAAGTATATATCTGCAGAATATGAAGATGCACATGGTAAAAAATTTCGTAAAAAATTTTTAAAAGAGATAGATATATACGGATATGCATTTGTTGATTATATGTATAAAAAACTTGATTCAAACGATGTTAGACCAAAAGTATCTTATTTTAGATTGTATCCTCACTGGGACTGGGTTATAGGTGCTGGAGCTTATCTTGATGGAATTAACGAAGAAATCGCTATAAAAAAAGCCTCTTTAAAAAAGAATGTACAGATGGAGATAACTTCTGCTGTGTTCATTTTTATATTTTTCTCAATAGTTGCTAGTTCTTTTGCTGTATTTTTTGGAAAAAGAATAGAAAAAGTTTTAAAAACCAAAAATATTCAAGTAAAGCAAAAAAGAAAAGAGCTTAAAAAACTCAATAAAGAGCTTTCAAAAAGAGTAAAAAACGAAGTACAAAAAAGTAGAGAACAAGAACAACTCCTCATTCAAAAATCCAAATTTATCGCTATTGGAGAGATGATAAGTAACATAGCTCACCAATGGAGACAACCACTGTCTGAACTCTCAGCCATCATGATGACGCTAAAATTTAAACATAATTTAAATAAATTAGATGATGATACTATGGCTGAAAAAAGTAAAGATGCAGAACATCTTTTAGAGTATATGTCTACAACTATTGATGATTTTAGAGGATTTTTTATGCCTTCTCGTGAGAAAAAAGAATTTTTTGTTGAAGAAGCTATAGATTCTGTTATGAACATAATAGGAACATCCATTAAGGATAAAAATATAGCTTTACATGTAGAAGTCCAAAAAGATGAAAAAATATATGGTCATAAAAACGAGTTTGAACAAGTTTTACTAAATCTAATAACTAATGCTAAAAATGCACTTCTGGGTTCAAAAAATACCTCACCTAAAATCAGTATAAATCTTACAAGTGACAAAACATTTACATATTTGTCTATAAAAGACAATGCTGGAGGCATTGAAGCCAAACCAATAGATAAAATTTTCCAACCATATTTTACTACCAGAGAAGATAAGGGGGGAACAGGTATAGGCTTATATATGTCAAAATTGATTATAGAGAAGAGTATGGGTGGAATTTTAATTGCAGAAAACTGTGACAAAGGGGCTAATTTTACGATTAGGTTAAAAAGAGTAGATTAGAAAAGCGCTTGGCAAAACTCTTCTAATCACTCTTTTTCTTAAGGGTCTATATGAATTCGCTTACCAAAATTATAATAAACCAAAGACAATGAACGGTTAACATCTTTTTATAAACTAATTGATTGTGTTATAGGTACATCCAAAACTTGACGTTTTTTTGTTCTTTTGTATGTTTTTATTTTATTTTGTTTTATACTTTTAGTATTTTTTTGTTGAACTTTAGCACGACTAATCAAAAATAATTCTTCTGCTTGTCCATTTTTTATAACAGCATATATAAGGTCCCCTTTTTTTGCAACATTTTTTGTGTAAGTAAATTTTGCATAAAGAAGTTTTTTGTTACTTCTATCTTCTCCTTTAACTTCGTAATTCCAAGTCCCTTTAGTATAAGTAAGTTTTACAACTTTACCCTTTATACTACCATCTGCTAATATAGGGGCTTTTTTAACTTCTTTTTTTTCTACAAATACATCATTTGTGCTATTTTGCGGTTTGTACTCTTCATAAGTTACATTAGTAGATGAAGTTGATGCACATCCTACAAATATTGAAACTATAAAAAGATAACTGGTTACTTTAAACATGAATTTCTCCTTAATAAAACCTATTATACTACACCATTACTATATAACAAATAATTTTTATTTGTAAATTTATATAAATTTAGCTATAATCTTCCTCTATTTTCTGTGGGGTTGACATGGCTTCGACAGGAGTAGTTTTAGCTTATGGCTGCATGTCGGATGTGAAGGACTTCCGTTAGACAAACCTTCAAAAACATAACTGCTAATAACAGTAACTATCGTCCTGCTTACGCTGTAGCGTAAGTTTAACTTAAATTAGGACTGCTTCCACTTCTGATTCTATCCAAGGAAGATTTTGGAAGTATTATAGACATGATAGATATATTTTGAGAATGTCTCAACTCAAAATGAAATTAGAGGCTCGTTTTGTGTAACTTTGTTAGTTGTGTGAAGCAAAACTAAATATAAACAACTATTTTAAGCATGTAGACGTCATAGGTGGCTACTTTTGGACTCCGGTTCGATTCCGGACAACTCCACCATTAAATTAATAATTATTAAATGTTATACATAATATAATATGTATACTTTAATCAAGGTGGCTATTTATGAAAATTGTTATTACTTTTTTCTTATTTTTTTCACTATTGTTTGCTCAAGTAAATGACTCTTTTGATGAATTTGAAAATGAATTTGCTCCTAAAAAAACAGAGCGTTCATGGGATCCGCTAAAAGCATACAATATCCAAATGACACAATTTAATGATTTTATCTATATAAACATTATGGGACCTGTAGCAAAAGGTTATAGATATATTGTCTCTAAACCTATTAGAGAAGGAGTATCTAATATCTTCCATAACATTCAATATCCGATAAGATTCACAAACAACCTTCTTCAATTAAAATTTAACAATGCATTTGAAGAGAGTGCTAGATTTATTATAAACTCTACATACGGATTAGCTGGTTTTATTGATCTTGCAAAAAGTGAAGCCCAAATTGAACGTCACAATGAAGACTTTGGACAAACTCTAGGATATTATGGCATGAGTAATGATTTACATATAGTTTTGCCTCTATTTGGACCATCAAATCTTCGAGATACAATTGGCTTGGTTGCTGATGGCTTCATTGACCCAATCTATCATGCTCAAAGAAGAGATTGGAATATATTTGAAAGCAACAACGCATATATCTTCTTGAATACTTACAAAATTGGTAATGAATACTCTTTACATGTAGATGAGTACGAAAACATAAGAAAAGATTCTATAGACTTATATAAATTACTAAAAACTGTGTATGAGCAAAGAAGAGAAAAACTCATTGAGGAATAAAATGTTAATGAAAAATATAATACTTTTAGTTTTTTTTACTACTTCATTATTGGCTTTACAAAAAAATGAAATCCATTCAGTAATGGAAAATAGAATTAATAGCTCGATTTCTATAATATCTCAAAAAGAATTAACTATTGAGCAAAAAGCAAAAGAAATTTTTCCACTATTTGAAGATGTTTTTGATTATCAGCTAATGACAAAACTCTCTTTAGGCAAAGCTAATTGGTCTCAAATGACTTCAGAACAACGAAAAGAATTTACAAAAAAATTCATCCTTCACTTAAAAGAATCATATGTCGCTAAGATTAGTCTTTATACAGATGAAAAATTAAATATTCTAAATCTTCAAAATATAAATAAAAAAAGAGTTTGGCTTTTAACGCAGTTAGTTGGAAGTAAAGATACTTACGATATAACATACAAGTTTTATAAATCTAAAAACAGAGGTTGGCTGATATATGATGTAGATATCATAGGTATCAGTCTTATTCAGATATATAGAGCACAGTTTAATAACATACTTCAATCAGAGTCATATGCAACACTTCTAGGAAAAATAGATACTAAATGATTAAAACTTTTTATAAAAAGTTTCTACTTTTACACCCACTAAAAGTACTGTTTTTAACAACATTTATAGTCTCAATATTTGCCATTGGTGCAAGCAAACTAGAAATTGATGCTTCTAGTAGTTCAATTTTACTTGAAGACGATGCAGATTTAATTTTTGCACAAGATGTGGCAAAAAAGTTTGAAACCCCAGATATACTAGTCATAGCTTTTTCTCCAAATAAACCTCTTTTATCAGAAGAAACTATACAAAATATAAAAAATATGAGCTTAGAATTAAAATCATTAGATAAGATCAAATCAACTACATCTATATTAAATGTTCCACTTCTACAGAGTTCAAATAAACCTATCAAAGAGCTTGTTTCAGATATACCAACACTATCAACTTCAAAATTAGACATAAATACAGTAAAAAAAGAGTTCCTAAATAATCCTTTGTATAAAAACAACCTCGTAAGTAATGATTTTACGACAACGGCTATTATATTAAACTTAACTAATGAAGAGAACTTGATACAAAAAAATAGAGACAAGTTACGAGAAGAGAATCATATTTTTATTCAAGATATTCGTTCCATATTAAAAAAGTATGAAAATAGTGGAAAACTATTTTTAGGTGGTATTAATATGATTAGTGATGACTTGATTAGTTTCGTAAAAAATGATCTTTTTATTTTTGGAACTGGTCTTTTAACTTTGCTCATTATAGTACTATGGATGACTTTTAGAGAGCTTAGATGGGTTGTTCTTCCTATTATAATTTGTATTAGTTCTATCATTACTACTTCAGGTCTACTTGGATTTTTTGGTTGGGAAGTTACTGTTATATCTTCTAATTTTATATCACTACAACTTATCATAACTCTTGCAATTGTTCTACATTTAATAGTAAGGTACAGAGAATTAGTCCATGACAATCCAAATAACTCGCAAATAAATCTTGTTTTTGAAACAATAATGTCAAAACTTTCTCCATCATTTTTTGCAATTCTAACAACTGTTGTAGGGTTTGCTTCACTTATGTTCTCAAATATATTACCTGTGATAAACTTAGGATGGATGATGAGTAGTGGTATAGTTATTTCACTCATTTTGTCATTTATTATATTTCCTTCTATTTTAGTTATGCTTCCTGTATCAAGTAAAGATATAAAAGCAACTAAAAGATTTTCACCTACAAAAACTATGTCACATTTAGTAGAACATTATGGCAAAGCTATAATTGTTATCAGTCTTTTAATAGCTTTTTTTAGCTTAAGTGGAGCAACTAGACTTATTGTTGAGAACAGTTTTATAAATTATTTTAAACCTTCTACTGAAATATATAAAGGTATGAAAATCATAGATGAGCAACTTGGAGGAACTACTCCTCTTGATATTATAGTTAAATTTAAAGATAATCAAATACAAACTGAAGTGCCAAATAACAATGGTGATTTTGATAACTTTTCATCAGATGATGAAGCTGCATTTGATAGCTTTGATGAAGAGTTTGAAGAAGAAGAGAATGAAAGTCAATATTGGTTTACATCTGAAAAAATGCAACTTATACTCCAAATCCATAATTACTTAGACAACAAAGTTGAAATAGGAAACGTCCAATCTTTAGCAACTATATTAAAACTAGGTAAAACACTTAATGATGGTGATGAGTTGGATAGTTTTGCTTTAGGGCTACTTTATAACAAGCTTCCAGAAGAATTTAGACAAATGATACTAAATCCATACCTAAATATTGAACAAAACGAAGTTAGATTTGCAACACGCATAATCGACTCAAATCCAAACCTAAGACGTGACAAACTTATAAAAGAGATAAATCAAGACCTTAACAATATAATAAATCCAAACAACGCCATGTTTAAACAATCAAACCTTATGATACTATACAACAATATGCTTCAAAGCTTATTTGAATCCCAAATTATCACCCTTGGTTTTGTTCTTATACTTCTTTTTGTTATGTTTTTGCTTATCTTTAAAAATCTTAAAATTGCCCTTATTGCTATTTTAACAAACACAATATCAATTAGTGTAATTTTTGGTTTTATGGGTTGGTTTAATATCCCTCTTGATATGATGACTATAACTATTGCTGCAATCAGTTTAGGAATTGGGGTTGATGATACGATACACTACATACATCGTTTTTATAAAGAACTTTCACTAGACAATGATTTTATAAAAGCAATGCATAGATCTCATGGAAGTGTAGGTAATGCAATGTATTATACTTCTTTTGCAATTATGTTAGGTTTTTCTATACTAGTGTTTTCAAACTTCACACCAACAATTTACTTTGGTTTTTTAACTATGCTAGCTATGCTTATGGCTCTTTTAGGTTCTCTTCTTCTTTTACCAAAACTGCTTATTATTTTTAAACCCATTCAAGAATAATAAATTTTACGTAACCCGATATTACATAAAATTTATTTGCCTAAAAGGTAAATAACTATAAAATAATTTTACCAATATATGAGGTAACAATGGGAACATCAATAAGGCATTATGATACAACTATTTGCTATTTAGAAAAAAACTATGATTACTCATTTTTTTCAGAAGAGCTCAATGACTCTCATATTGACTCTATAA
>CBDLTN010000025.1:0-20606 GCA_965306065.1 uncultured Sulfurospirillum sp.
CTCTAATAGACCTAAAAAATCAATTAAACAAAAATTTTACTTTGTAATTTCCACACCAGTGTTACTAGTCAACTCAATTGCCTTAGACTTATTAAGTATAAAATGGCTAAGGTATACTACAAAAAAGACCTGTAAAAGCAAGCCAAACATAGGTATTAAAGAGAAGAAAAAGAAAAATCCCATTACTATAAAAAGATAGAGTCTATTTTCTTTTATGATATATTCTGCATCTACACATACTCCAGACGAAATTAAATCATACATCATCATTCTATAAAAAAGATAAAAAAATGGCAATTGAAATATAAAAAAGTTCACAAAAGGAAGAAGTAAAAACGGAATTGTGCATAAAAACAGAAGTATAAACTTCATAAAAATTTTAAATATATTCCAAACTACTAAAAGCGGATTGTCACCATTTACTTTTTTTACATGTATATAGTTTTTTTTCCTTACAGAATCAACTATATAAGGTGTTAAAAATCCAACTGTAATAACTGCAATCACCAAAGACAGAAGGACTACTCCAAAAGTACCAAAAACAAAAAAAAGAGCCATTACCAACCAATGAAAAACTGCAAAACCTAAAAGATAAGACAAAGTAGGATACGCTTTTTCATCTATATATGAGTAATCACCACTTGCTGAACCTTCTTGAAGAAGAGTTATAAATTCACTACTTCCATATATAAAAAAAGCTCCTAAAATCAAAATTGGAACAATAAAAGGGGCCAAAGACAAAAAAAGAAATTTACCTGTAAAAAAATCTTTTGATGCTTTGACTATAGTTGCATTATGCATTGTAGACTTTGTCTAATTCTTTGTAAAGTTCTTCTGCACTCATTGCATCTTCACTTAAAATTTCTAACATGACTTCATTATCTTCTTTTGAACCCCAAATCTTTTTGTAAGTTCCTTCTTTGTATCCATTGTCTTGGCGAAACTGATTCAAAACATTTTTAGCTACATAAAACTTATACAGTGTTTTTAAATTTACACCACATTTTAATGAAAGGTAAAAATACTCTTTTAAAAGTCCATCAAATATATCTACTTTAAAACTAGTAGTAATATTGATAATAGACTCTATATCATTGATTATTTCCATTGCAGGAGTTGAGTCGATACTATAAGCCTCTTTTGAAAAGCGCTCAAAACCTTGAACATTAACAACATCATTTACTAATTTATCTATATCCCCACGACCATTTACTTTATAATCTTCTAATGCCAAACTCATAATAAAATGCCAAATATCAACTATCTCAATAGTAGCATTTTCCCAATCTGTAGCTTTATTTATATCTTTCCAGTGTTTCCAGTTAAAACTATCGATTAGTTCTGCACTTTCCATATAAATACAACGTTTCCAGTTGATCATACGGTCATTTTTAGTATATCCATTTTCCCAACCTATACCATTGGTTTCATCATTTAACTTCTGTTGAAGAGCAAACATCTCTTTTATATATTCTACGTTAGTCATCATTATCCTTCTTCTTGGATTTTTCAGCAAATTTACCAATACTTTTTGTCACAACTGTAGCTCCTAAAAATACAAATATTCCTAAAAATATATATTTAGCTACAACCAAAAGTGTTTCCATAGTAATTACCTTTTAAATAAAAGAGATTATATTACCATTATTTTGGTTTAATTGTGTTGAAACCAAGCATTAACCAACTTTGTAACCCACCACGATACCATAAAAGTTTTTCAGCAGGATATCCCATTTTTAGAAGATGTTTAATAGCATAAGGTGATTGTCCACACCAAGAACCATTACAAAAAAATAAAGCTGTCTTTGCATCTTTAAAATCAAAATTTTTACCAACTTTTTTTATAGAAAGTATCTTTAACATTTTTTCAAAATCTTCTTTAAAGTCTTCATCATACTCTATCTCATTAAAAGGTAAATTAACTGCACTTGGTATAGTAAACTCTTCATACCACTTTAAACGTCTAGAATCTATAAGTACATATTCTTTAGGATATTTTTTTGATTTATTTTGGATAAAATCCAAAACTTCTATCTCTGCTACCGTTGTAACTCCCTCTTCTAATTGCATTGGCATAATTTTTCCAACTGTAGTAACAAAGCTCTTTTTGCATCTCTTTGGTATGGTATCATTCGCATACGATCCACCATAAATATGTTCTACCGAAATATGTACATCCAAACACTCACTAGGTTGTTCTCTTTCTATCTTTATTTTTTCAATACTATTAGAATGTTTATGCTCTGTTTCAACTCCAGTATACTGAAGAACAATACTATTTTGTTCTGCAAAACTTACTGTAAATAACAATACTAAACTTAATAAAACTGCATTCATCTAAGCTCCTTTTTGATATACTCTTTTTAAAAAGAGTTATTCATGTGTTGTAACGGTTTTCGCATTATACCTATGTTCACTCTAGCTGCTTTTAGTTTTATTTTAAACAGCTTTATTCCTACAATACCAGTTATTCTTTGGTATCTTACATCAATCAATATATTTACATTTTTACTCTTTATTATTGATAAATATTATTCATTAAAAGATAGAAAAAGAGTTCCTGAACTATCTTTATACTTTTTTAGTTTTGCAGGGGGAATTTTTGGAGCACTTATCGCAATGCTAATAACAAGACACAAAATTAGAAAAAAATTATTTTTTATAATTCAAAGCTTTATTCTTTTTATCTGGATAGTCTCTATCTACTATGTACTAACCAACTTAGAGGCAATCCAACAAACATTGCAAGGCTTAAATGGTTGAGAAATATAATAACATTTATAAATGAACATCATCTTCTTAGTCTTTGTACATGTAAAGACAATCTTCCTTATAGTGCAAGCTGTTTTTATGCCTTTGATAAAGAGAAATTTAACTTTATTATATCCTCAGATGAATCTACAAGACATATGAAAGAGTTACATATAAATCCAAATTTTGCTGCAACTATTGCACTTGAAACAAAAGAAGTAGGGAAGATTAGGGGTTTACAATTTAGTGGTATTGTAAAAAAAGCAACTGCTATAGAAAAAGCACTTTATATAAAAACTTTTCCTTTTGCCTTAGCATTAAATCCAACACTTTGGGTTTTACATGTAAAAGAGTTAAAATTTACAGATAATAGACTTGGTTTTGGAAAAAAACAGATTTTTAAAAGAGAGAAAGATGGGGTCAAATTGACCCCTTATAATTGTTAATCTAAATTAGCAAGATGGTACGTTACCACTGTCATTTGCATACTCTATACAAAAATCAGCAATGTGCTTATAATATTTTGTTTTAAATTTTTCACCATTAAAAAATTTCTCTAATTTTGGATAAGCTTTAGAATACTTAGCTATAAACTTCTCTGCATCATTTGCAAAAAGTTCTCTCCACTCATCTTGAGTATGTTGCGTTGCAAATTTTGCACCATTAAGTCCTGTTTTTTTCTTCAAAAACTTAAGATAATACTTCTGTCCTTTTGCTGCGTCAGCTAAAGCTGAAGTGCTTAGCATTCCTACCATAAAAAAAGCTGCCATCACAAGCGCCAATAATTTTTTCATTTCAAACTCCTTGATTTATTTGAGTTAGTATAATACACAATTGTGAATAAAAAGTGAATTAAACTATTTTATTTACATCTAGTTTTAATTCTTTGTTACTCATTACCCCAATTTCACTACTTAGTACATTTGAAGCAATATTTTTTGCATCTTTGAGTGAATGCATTTTGTAAGTTCCGCACTGGTAGAGATTAAGTTCTGGTATATCTTCTTGTTTCTCAACTTTAAGTATATCTTCCATAGATTCTTTCCATGCTTTTGCAACTCTTTGCTCATCAGGAGAACCTAAAAGACTCATATAAAAACCTGTTCTACATCCCATAGGAGAAATATCAATAATTTCAACTCCATCTCCATTGAGATGCTCTCTCATAAAACCAGCATAAAGGTGCTCTAATGTATGAATTCCTTCACTAGATAGTACATCTTCATTAGGTCTACAAAATCTTAAATCAAAAACTGTAATAGTATCATTTGATGGCGTTTTCATAGTCTTAGCAACTCTAACTGCAGGTGCTGGCATTTTTGTATGGTCAACCATAAAACTGTCTAATAATGGCATAATATTTCCTTTGTTATTTTATTTTTTGTAAGATTATTTAGGATTATAACACATCAATCATTAATATGAATTCATATGGTATAATTATTTTATGAAATATATTTTTATTTTCCTTTGTGTTGTTATCTTTACAGGTTGTACAAACACCAACCCTAAAATACAAGAATTTTTTCAAACTGACAATGCAACACATATTCAAAACGACTATAGAAGTATCGTAAAACTACTTACAAAATACAAAGAAAAACTAGATTTACGTAACCCAAAAAACTATGACAAACAGTTTTCACACTATATGTACAAAGAGTTTAAAAACTATACCAACCACCTTCATCTCAAAGATGATGAAAAATATATTCAAGATTATCATAAATATTTAAAAATAGCTTTTGAAGAAGAAACAAAATATAGAAATGACTACTTGATTTTGGGCCTTTATGAACAACTTTGGTATGTATATGAAAAAGATAAGTCTCATCAAATAACAACACTTTCATATAATCTAGAATCACTAAAAACTCTTTTTTATACACTAAAAGTTTTAAAATGGAAAATAAATACTAAAAAAAGCGTTAATGGTAATTACCTATTTTTAACTTGGCAAAATAACTGGCAAGTAGAATTAGAAAAACGTTTATCAAAAGGAGAAAAACCCTCATGGAAACTTATAGAAAATCTAAATCATATTAAAACAAAACAAGAAAGTCTCTACTCACCATCTAACCCAAACTTTGAAATTTTGATGAGTGAGATAATATTTAGAGTAGAGAACTCTTTAAAAATACTTGGAGAAGAACCACTTGACATTAGTATAGAAGCTATGAAAAGTTTAGTATTCTTTTTATGATTCTTGGTATTTATTACATCCAAAATCATCTTGAAGTTTCATAATTTTACAGTACTCACTATGAACACAACTTACACTTCTTTTTGAACAAACCAGAGGAATACTCTTCTTTTTAGCCATTTTTTTGAAATATTTCATAGAATTATGATTTAAAAAGCTAGTTAACAAAACTATACAGTCAGTATCTTGCGGAATTACCTTTCTATGAATACTACTTTTTTTTCTAGCATCCCAATGAGTAA
This sequence comes from uncultured Sulfurospirillum sp., assembly GCA_965306065.1. Taxonomy (GTDB): domain Bacteria; phylum Campylobacterota; class Campylobacteria; order Campylobacterales; family Sulfurospirillaceae; genus Sulfurospirillum_A. The sequence goes on from CBDLTN010000025.1 coordinate 5,197, forward strand.
CTTTACCTGCACCTAAATCATTTAATACTGCTTTTATTGGATTTATTTCATCCTCCTATTACTAATACCGACATACTAACCCTCCTTGTTGATAACCATTATTATAATTGAATAAAACTTAAAGCCTTCTTTTTATTTGATATTAATTATCATTTTGCCTTGATTTATTTCATTTCGTTTTTAATTTAACTTGTGTATAATTCTTAAAATTTAAAAAGGATTCTTAATGGAAATTAATAATATCAGCGTATGTAATGTATGTCTTAAAACAAGTCAGGATGTACCAGGAACAGTATTTATCAAAGCAACAAAAAATGGTGAGAGTGTAGATGTTTGTACAGGATGTATCCCTCATATAATTCACGGAAGTGGTGATGTTGTTAAATCAAACGAAGCAGTTCAGGTAGAAATAAACCTCTAATTTTATACAAAAGCTCTTTTTTGTTATAATATCTTTGTGATAAAAATAACAAAAAAGAGTGTACATGAAAACAGATAATCCAGTATATATCTGGTCAAAAATCACTAGGTACTTTCACTGGATACTAGTGGTCTGTATCGCTGTTACTTTTATCTCTTCTGCATTTGAAAATGCATTTCTTATTCATATCTCTTTTGGTGTTATTGCAGGAGGTCTTCTCACTTTTAGACTTCTTTGGGGTTTTATAGGACCATTTTATGCACAATTTCGTAATTTTGACTTCTCTTTTAGAGATCTTTTCTCTTACTTTACTAAGCTATTTAAAGATACAAAAGTCTATACTGGTCACAATCCAGCAGCTTCTTGGGCAACTATATTGCTCATAATATTTGGTTTTTTTTGTACTCTAAGTGGTGTAGTTTTACTAGGTAGTCAAGAAGATAGAGGACTATTTACTTTTTTACCCTCTTCACTGACTCCCCTAGCCCACCAAATCCACATAATAAGTAAAAATGTAGTAGGTATAGTTGCAATTATACACATAACTGGAGCTACTTTAGAGCATTTTTGGCACAAAAGTGATACTGTAACATCAATGATACACGGATACAAAAATATAGACGCTAAACCAATTCAAGTTACTAAATTTCAAAATTATTTAGGTACATTTGCTATTGTTTTTTCTCTTTGGGTCGGTTTGTTTTCATACTTTTTCCCACAAATATCTATTATGACAAAAAACTACCATGAAGTAGTTTATGAAACTCAAAATCCAAACTTTGCAAAAGAGTGTTCAGAATGCCACAATCTTATTTCCCCTACTTTTATGACAAAAGATATGTGGGAAATAGCACTATCAAATCAAAAAGAGCATTTTAATAAAGACTTAACAAAGGATGTTCCTAATTTTAATAGTATAAAAAAATATATATTATCAAATAGTGCAGAAACATCTGATACCGAAATCTCTCAAGGCATAATAAAAACAACTACAGGAAAAAATAAATACCGGATTACAAAAACAAGATATTGGAGAGATATACACGCAGTGATTCCAAGAGATACTTTTAAACACCCTAATATTGAATCAAAATCAAACTGTAAAGCGTGTCACGAAAACTTTGGTAAAACAAATTATATCAATGATGAAGATATATCCCTAAAATACTTCTCCAATGAAAAAGCAATAGAAATATACCTAAAATTAAAAAGTTAAGTTAGCTATTTTCTTACTAATTTTACTGCATTAAGTCCCATAATAATTAATCTTTGAAAATTTTAATCTACTAGTGTTCTTCTAACTTCCAAAAATTCATCTATGTTTTTAAAAAATATATCTATAAGTTTTGGGTCGAAATGTTTTCCTCTCTCTTTTCTTAAAAGAGCAAATATCTCTGCATCTTTCCATGCCTCTTTATAACATCTTTTTGATCCGAGTGCATCAAAAACATCTGCAAGTGCAGTTATACGACCATATATATGTATATCATGTTCTTTCAAACCTCTTGGGTAACCTGTACCATCCCATTTTTCATGATGTTCATAAGTAACTATAGCTGCTGCTTGGAGTAGTTTTCTATTTGAGTGTTTTAGCATATTGTAACCTTTGATTGCATGAGTCTCAATGGTTAAACGCTCTTTTTCATCTAATTTCCCAGGTTTATTTAGTATAGAATCAGGTATAGCAACTTTTCCTATATCGTGCATTGGGCTGGCTTGTTCTAAAATATCAACATCGTCTTTTTCTAAACCATAATGTTTAGCTAATATCTTAGAGTACTAAGCGACTCTTTTAACATGATTTGCAGTTTCTCTTGATCTACTCTCACCAATTGTACCCATAGTAAAGATAATCTCTTTTTGAATATTTTCTACATCTTTTCTATCTGTGATATCTTGTCTTATGGAGATAAACCCTGTTACTTTACCTTTTTTCCAAATAGGCTCTATTTCTAAATCAACCCAATAAAACCCACCATCTTTCTTTTTATCTTGTATTTCATTTTTCCAAATATTTCCACTCATAAGAGATCTTTTCATATCTATAAATTCACTTCTAGATAATGAATTTTTTACAATAGACTCTTTACCAATAAGATCTTCTTGAGCATATCCACTTACTTTACAAAAAGCCTTACTTACATGTGTATATAAATAATTAGTGTCCATTTTTGAAAAAATAACATTTTTATCGTAAGATTTTAAAAGATTATTTAAAGTCTTTTTTTGTCTAACTATTCTATACATAAAATAGATCAAAATAGCTAAGATAAAAAATGACAATACTCTAATAATAACCATGTCTCTTAACGATACTGATATAAAATTATCATTATCATAAGATACAATCCAAGCAACTGTCTCATTTGTAACATTTTGTTTTATAGGAAGAAAAGAAGCTATTTTTACTCTATTTTCACTTCTTAATAAAAGAGAAAACCCTTTTTCATTAGAAAAATTTAGTGCTATCTTGCCTTGTATTTTTTTTATGCTTTTACTAACAGTAGCATGGTCTATATGTTCTTCATGAAGCTTCGTAACGCTCATGAGATAATCTTCATGTTCTAAACTAGGAAGATATTTAAATATCAAATCATCTCTCTTCCAGGCTTTTGCATCAAAAACTGATTGTTTTACTAAAAAATGTGAATGTATTTGACTAACAAGATTTAAATTTTTTTGTAATACTTCGGAAGGAAAAGAAAATTCTATAGCACCAACATGGTTTTTATTTTCATCAAATATCGGATAAACATTTCTAAAAGCATGAGAAGTCCTTCCTTGAGCAAAACCTCTAACTTCTTTAGCAGTTTCATTTACCTTTGCAAAATCCCATCTAATATTTGTTAAATCATCATTATACTTATGAAGTTTATGCATTCTTAAAAATGTTACATTATCGGGAAACACAATGTGATACTGTAAAATTCCCTTATCTTTTATAAGTTTATAGCTCTCTCGTAATTCATTAACAAGTTCATTTCTTAATTTATCTCTTAAGGCTTCATCTTTTGTAAAATAGGCTTTTGAAATGATTTCTATAACCTTTTTATCTCTTATAGTCATATCATATATAACATCAGCATTATTTTGTTGTGTTTTCATAAATACATCATAATGAATTTTTAAGTTTCTTAAATGAGTATATAAAGAAGAGTCTATTCGCTGGTTAATATTATACTGCGTTACTATAAAAACCAATAAATTTAATACAATAAAGATGGAAAACAAAATAGCTTTCATAAAAAGATCCTTAAATCTTATACATAATTTAGAATAAAATTATATTACCTTAATAAATATATAAAACTATTTAATTCTCAAAAAATCATCAAATCTAAAGTATTAGAAGTTTAAATCCTATAGCGATTAAAACGACACCACCTAAGATTTCTGCTTTACTTTCAAAATCACTTCTTCCTTTATTTCCTATATAGACTCCTACAATACTGATTAAAAATGTACTTAAACCTATTATAATAAGTGATATATAGACATTTAAATCAAATAAATGCAAACTAAATCCAGCTGCCATAGCATCAATACTAGTTGCAATGGCTAACATAAATAAAATTTTGTTTGAGACTTTAGATATTATCTCTTCAGTATTTTCCGAATAAGCTTCATATATCATTTTAATACCAATTAAAACTAAAAGAACAAAAGCAATAACAGTATCAAAACCTTGAAGATATTGCTTAAGTCCTACTCCTCCTATAAATCCAATAAAAGGCATAAAGGCTTGAAAAAAACCAAAAAACAGTCCTGCTTTTAAAGCTACTAATCTTATATTTTTTTTCTCTTTTATCCCAATCCCTATAGATACTGCAAAAGCATCCATACTAAGTGCTACTGCCAAAATGATAACTTCAATCAATTTTTTCCTTAATAATCATAATATTCTCATTACTATTTAGTTTCCACTGTTTAACTTTTTGTTTTAATCTACCTTCTAAATAACTAAAATATTATCTGCATATGAAATTAAATTTACTGTTTTATTTTTTATTAGATTATATAAAGTATTTTATACAGTAACTTCAGTTTGTGCATCAAAAGTAGAAGTTATACCATCAAGGTTTTTTGTTCCATATTTTGTATATTAACTCCTACTATCTTAATATATCCTTTTGACAAATCTGCTTCTCTTTTAAAAAGCTTTGATATTGTTGTATTTCACTATTAAATGGTCCTCAAATAACCGTAAGTTAATTATTTATATTGACTACAAAAAAAGGAAGGTACAATTTAGAGTTCAAATAATGGGTAATAAGTAATCATCTAAATTGCATTAGATAGGAGGTAGAGAGGATTTAATATCCTCTCTATTTTTTTTAGTCTTCTAACTCATTTGAGAAATCAGCAGAAGCTAAACGATTTAGCTGTCTCCATCTTCTTTGAGCATCTTTTTTGTTTTGGTCAAACAATGCTTGAGCATGCTCTGGGTTTGTTTTCTTAAGACTTGTATATCTTACTTCGTTTAGTAAGAAATCTTCATAAAGATCCCAGTTTGGCTCTTTACCAGTAATTTTAATAGGATTTTTACCTTCATGCTCCAATCTTGGATCATAAGTATAAATTGGCCAGTAACCACACTTAGTAGCAAGCTCACCTTGATTACCTGATTGTCCCATACCACCTTTAATACCATGAGCAATACATGGAGAATAAGCAATAATTAATGATGGTCCATCATAAGCCTCAGCTGCTTCAATCGCTTTAAGTGTTTGTGCTTGTGAAGCGTTTGAATTGATTTGTGCAACATAGATATTACCATAAGTCATAGAGATATAACCTAAGTCTTTTTTCTGTGTTGATTTACCAGAAGCTGTAAACTGAGCAATAGAACCTGTACGAGCTGATTTTGAACTCTGTCCACCAGTATTTGAGTAAACTTCTGTATCTAGTACAAGAGCATTTACATTTTCACCTGATGCAAGAACGTGATCAAGTCCACCATAACCAATATCATAAGCCCAACCATCACCACCAAATATCCATTGTGATTTTTTAACCAAATATTTCTTAAGAGAAATAAGATCTTTAACACCAGGAACATCTTGATTAGCTTCAAGCTGAGGAACTAGTATATCTCTAATTTCCTGAGTTTTCTTACCATCTTTTCTGTGTTCAATCCAATCTTTATATAGAGCTGTAAGAGCATTTGGAGCTACTTCCATATTTTCAATCATGATGTTTTCTATTCTATGACGAATTGTCTCATTTGCTACTTCCATACCCATACCAAACTCAGCATTATCTTCAAATAGTGAGTTAGCCCATGCTGGTCCTTCACCATTTTCATCTTTTCTATATGGAGTTGTTGGAGCAGATCCACCATAGATAGAAGAACAACCCGTTGCATTAGCAATCATCATTCTATTACCAAATAGTTGAGTTATTAAAGTTATATACGGAGTCTCACCACAACCAGGACATGCAGCATGAAATTCAAATAATGGCTTAGCAAATTGAGAACCTTTTACAGTACTTTTTGACATAAGGTCATCTTTATATGTTACTTCATTAAATAGATAATCAGCATTTTCTTGCTCTCCAGAATCAACTTGATCTGCTAGTGGAACCATAACTAATGATTTTTCTTTTGTAGGACAAATTTGAGCACAAAGATCACATCCAGTACAATCTAAAACTGAAGTTTGGATTTTATATTTAAAACCTTTTCCTTTTACTTCTTTACCTTTAGCATCAAGAACATGGTTTTTAACACCTGCTGGTGCTTTATCTAATTCTTCTTCATTTATTAAAAAAGGTCTAATTACTGCATGAGGACATACAAATGCACATTGGTTACACTGGATACAGTTCTCTTCAATCCACTTAGGAACCATAACACCGATACCACGTTTTTCATACTCAGAAGTTCCATTTTCAAATGAACCGTCTTCATAACCATCAAAAACTGAAACTGGTAAGCTATCACCTTTTGCAGCATTTACTGGTTTTGCAATTTTCTCAACAAAATCAGTACCTACGTACTTAGCATCTTCTTTTTTCTCAGTTATATCTAAAGTTGACCAAGCAGCATCAACTGGAACTTCTTCGATTCCACTTGCACCGATATCTATCGCTTTGTAGTTCAGCTCAACTATCTTTTCACCTTTATTGATATAAGATTTATGAGCAAACTCTTTCATGTATTTTTGTGCATCTTCAAAATCAATAATCTCTGCAAGTTTGAAGAAAGCTGATTGCATAATAGTATTTGTTCTACCACCAAGACCAATATCACGTGCAAGTTTAGTTGCATTGATTATATAAAATTTTGCATTTTTATCTGCCAATGTCTTTTTAATGTGATTTGGCATTTTAGCGATTGTTTCTTCAATACTCCAAATAGAGTTAAGAAGGAAAGTACCACCATCTTTAAGTCCGCCTATCATATCGTAAAGCTCAACATATCCAGCAACTGTACATGCAACAAAGTCAGGCTTTGATACTAAGTAAGTTGAACGGATTGGGTCTTTACCAAATCTAACGTGACTTCTTGTATAACCACCAGATTTTTTTGAATCATAAGCAAAATAAGCTTGTGCGTAAAGGTCCGTTTTATCACCGATGATTTTTACTGAGTTTTTATTTGCACCAACAGTACCATCAGCACCTAGTCCATAAAATAAACACTCTTTTGTATCGCTTCCACCAAGAGATAAGTTCTCTCCTACTTCTAGAGAAGTATGTGTAACATCATCAACGATACCAACAGTAAAGCTATTTTTAGGCTCGTCTGCATTAAGAGCATCAAATACTGCTACGATTTGTGCTGGGTTAACATCTTTAGATGAAAGTCCATAACGACCACCAACAATAACAGGAGCATTTTTCTGTCCATAAAATACGCTTCTAATATCTAGATATAAAGGCTCACCAATTGATCCAGATTCTTTTGTTCTATCAAGTACTGAGATTTTTTTAACACTCTCAGGCATTACGTCCATTAGATATTTTACGCTAAACGGACGATAGAGATGAACTGTAATAAGTCCTACTTTTTCGCCTTTTGCTGTAAGCATATCTACTGTTTCTTTTGCAGCTTCAATTACAGAACCCATAGCAACTATAACACGTTCAGCGTCTTTTGCTCCATAATAAGTAAAAGGTTTATATTCACGACCAGTTACTTCAGAAATATCTTTCATATAACCAGCTACAATATCAGGAAGTGCGTCATAAAATTTGTTTTGTGCTTCTCTTCCTTGAAAATAAATATCATCATTTTGAGCAGTACCACGAGTTTTTGGAGACTCTGGGTTTAAAGCTTCATCTCTAAACGTTTGAATTGCTTCTTTATCAACTAATTTATCAAAAACATTATAATCCATAAGTTCAATTTTTTGTATTTCATGAGAAGTTCTAAAACCATCAAAGAAATGCATAAAAGGAACACGTCCTTTGATTGCAGCTAAGTGAGCAACACCAGCTAAATCCATTACTTCTTGAACTGAAGAAGTTGCAAGCATAGCATAACCAGTTTGACGAGCTGCATAAACATCTTGGTGATCACCAAAAATAGATAATGCATGAGTTGCTAATGTTCTTGCACTTACATGAATAACACTTGGAAGAAGTTGTCCTGCCATTTTATACATATTAGGAATTTTTAATAAAAGTCCTTGAGATGCTGTATACGTTGTAGTCAATGCTCCAGCTTGAAGTGAACCATGAACTGTACCAGCAGCTCCACCTTCGCTTTGAAGTTCAACTACCTTTACAGGCATTCCAAAAAGGTTTTTCTTACCTTGTGCAGCCCAGATTTCTGTAAAGTCTGCCATAGGTGATGATGGTGTAATAGGATAAATCCCTGCAACTTCGGTAAATGCATAAGATGCATACGCTGCAGCTTCATTACCGTCCATGGTTTTCATAATTTTTGCCATGTTTAACTCCCCTTATTTTAGTTATTTTATTTTGTTTATTGTGTGTTGGTTCTTATTTTACTTATCATTGTCTTAATAACATATAAATAGGTACATGTCTCTTTTACCATTAATATGATTTTAAACAAAAAGGAAACATCAGAATTTCGTCTTATTGCTATTGTATACAAACTATATGTAAAAAATATGAAATTTTATATATTGATTAGTTTTACTGCCTCTAATGCATTATGAGCTATGTATTTAGTATGTTTTGATAATTCTATTTTTTTACCATAACCACATAAAACTCCTACTGATTGAATCCCCGCATTTTTTGCAGAATGAAGATCAAGCAGTGTATCACCTATCATCCAAGTTGACTCATACGAAGCATCTAAATGTTTAATAGCCTTATGTATAGGTTCAGCATGTGGTTTTGGATTTTGTACATCTTCGCGTCCTATAAGCACATCAAAATGGTGCATTACTCCCATATGCTCCAATAGTTCTCGTGAGTACATCGCTGTTTTAGTTGTTACTATGCCAAGAGTAGCAAATCTTGCAGCTTCTTCTATAGCTTCATGAGCTAGTGGTAGAAGTGTTGTTTTTGACCTTGAAATTATACGGTAATGTTTTTTATAAGCATCAACATAATCCCATTTATCTCCTCTTACACAATCTGGTGCAACTTCTCCAAATGTTTCATAAGCTACTTCAAATCCTTCCAAAATTGCATCAGTTGAGTCAATTAGAGTTCCATCTAAATCAAAAAGTATTGTTTTCAAAAAAAGCCTTTATATTTATATGTCATATTGTACAAAAAATATGTTTTTATATAGATTTATTTCAAATATAACACCAAATATAACGCTTTTGACATACCATATATAAAATAACAAAAGAAGCACCTATATATAAGTTTGTATTTTCATTAGATCACATTTCAAAAACTGGACTTAAGCTTACAGTATAAGAAGAGTTAAACTCTTCTTATACATTTTATTTGTCTTGATGAATATCCATTTGTGGATAAGGAATAGAGATTCCTTTTTCATCAAAAGTTAATTTTACTTTTTCTATTGTATCAAAGTAAACACCCCAATAATCTTCACTTTTTGTCCATACTCTAACTGTAAAATTAACACTACTATCAGCTAACTCACCAACTGCTACAAAAGATGCCGGATCTTTTAAAACCCTTTCATCTTCACCAACAATCTCCTCTAAAATTGATTTAGCAAGTTTAAGGTCATCATCATATCCTATACCAAAAACGAAATCTACTCTTCTTGTAGATTTTGCTGAAAAATTAGTGATGTTTCCACCAACTATTCCTCCATTGGGTATGATTATTTGCTTGTTATCTGGAGTAGTAAGAAGTGTACTAAAAACATTTATCTCTTCAACACTCCCCTTTTCTCCTGAAGCCGATATAAAATCACCTACTTTAAAAGGTTTAAAAAATATAAGTAAAACACCCGCTCCTATATTTGAAAAAGTGTCTTTAAATGCCAAGCCTATAGCAAGTCCGGCAGCACCAAACATAGCAATAAATGAAGTAGTATCAACCCCTAAGTTATTCAATGCAGCAAGTACTACAACAACGAATAATACCCCACTAATCACTTTTGATAGAAATTTTGTCAGCGTTTCATCTAAACTTGATTTTTCCATTACTTTTATAGACAATGAAGTTACTATTCCAACAAACCACTTACCTATAAAAAATATTGCCAATGAACCTATTATTTTAAATCCATACATTGTCACATATGTCATTATTAAATCAATCGTATTTTCTTCCATTTTGCCTCTTCTTATTTACTAAAACTTGTATCAACTCTTCTATTTTGAGCTCTACCATCTTGTGTTTTATTAGTTGCTATTGGATTAGTTTCTCCAAATCCATTAACACTTATCTTGCTCTTATCAATACCTTGTTCTATTAATTTATTAGCAACTGCATTAGCTCTTTTTACAGACAGTGCTAAATTATACTCTTCGCTACCTCTAGAATCTGTATGACCATCCACTGCAACACTATAATCACTATTTTCATTCAGAAAAGCTACAACTTCTTTTATTCTAGGCATATACTCTTGAGATACATCAGCCTTATCATAAGCAAAGTTTACATGTAAACGAACTATTTTCAAACAACCATCACTATTTACAATTTTTCCCATTTTTGTTTCTGGACATTTATCATCTTTGTTTAAAACTCCATCTTTATCATCATCGACTGAAACAACAGGTTTTGGCTCTTCTTTAACAACAGGCTTTGGCTCTTCTTTTACCATAATTGGCTCTGGGTCTGGTTCAATTTTTGTCATTGGAATAACTTTTTTTCTTTTCTCAAATGGTATTACAAAACCTATACTATAGAACAAGTTGCTGTTTCCCTCAAAACTAATAGCATGTCTACCTTCAAACTTCAATGCAAGTCTATCGGTTATCCACTGCTTAATTCCCACACCATAATTAAAATAACCATCATCTTCATTATCATACATTGGATTTTCATAATCTTCGTAACCAAAACCAGCTAATGCATAATAGGCTGCATTTTCATTAAAAGTATACTCTTTTATGATATTTACAAAGTACCGATTTACATCAGTTTCTTCATTAGAGTTTGTATATCCCATATTTGGAGCCATTTCTGCTCCAACCTCTATCATGTCAAAAAACAAATCATCAAGATACCTACCATATCTCAAACCAATATTTAATTCGTTTTCTAAATCTAAATTACCTTCAGGCTTTACTCCACCAACATGGAAACTTACTTCTGACTTATAATCTCCTTGACCTGCAAAAGCAACTGCTGATGCGACGACCAATGCTAATAAAACTTTTTTCATGATAAAACCCTCCCATTGGTTTTTTATTTGTTAAAACTTATATCAACTCTTCTATTTTGTGCTCTTCCCTCTTTTGTCTCATTAGTTGCGATTGGAATAGTTTTTCCGAATCCTTTTGTGTGTATTCTATTCATATTAATACCTTGAGAATTAAGTGCAGAGCCTACTTTTTGAGCTCTTAAATTAGATAGATTATAGTTGTATTCATGAGTCCCTATATAATCAGTATGACCTTCGACAGTTGCACTTAGACTCTTATGCTTTTTTAAAAACTTAACTGCTTCATTGATCTCATCTCTATACTCATCTTTTATATCATACTTGTCAAAATCAAACCTTACATTTAACCTAATGAGTTTTATATCTCCATTTTCATCTAAAACTTTTCCGGCTTCATTAAAAACTACTTCATCTTTAACATGTTTTATTATAAATCCTGCAGGACGATCTTCTTCAGGTATAGCAGATCCTTCTGTTATCCCTGAGTTTGTAGAATCATCAACTTTCTTAAACATACTCTGCCCGAAAGAAAAAGATACTAATAGCATTAGTAAAATCATCATATTTTTCATAATTTATCCTTAGAATTTATTAAGTTTATCATTTTAACATAACTTTTGTTAAGGTCGCTTAATCCAATCGATTGCATTGTGCATAACACCTATTATTGAAGGACTTACAGGTTCTATCTTTTTATTTACTACAGTGATAGAATTTGGAATAACTAAAAAAAGATATGGATTATCCTCTACTATTAAAGCAAATATCTCTTTATAAATCTCATCAAATTTCTTTTGGTCTACTATTTTTTCTGCTTTCTTTATAAGAGTATCCACTCTCTCATTTTTATAACCAATAAAATTAAAGCCACCTTTTTTATTCGACTCACTGTGCCAAATACTATATGCATCTGGTTTAAGTCCCAAACTCCAAGCCATAAGAACTGTCTCAAAATTTCTAGGAAGTACCACCGTATTTAAGAAAGCTTGCCACTCCATAACTCGTAAATTCATAATAATTCCAGATTTTTTTAACTGGTGTTGTATAATCTGAGCAATATAACTTCCTGAGCTTCCCGTATTTGTTGTTAAAGTAAACTCAAATGGATTGTTTTCATCATATCCTAACTCTTTTAAAAGTTGTTTTGCTTTTTGTATGTTTTGTTTTGGTGCTTTTATATTTTTGTTAAAGGCACCTGTTCCAGGCATGAAAGGGCCATTACAAACTTGTCCATGCCCAAAATAAAGAATATCTACTAACTCATCTCTGTCTATTGCCAAGCTCAAGGCTTTACGAACCCTTTTGTCTTTGAACTTTTCATGCGTAAGATTAAACCCAAGATAAGAGTAAGAGTGGGCTAAATCTTCATAAATAGAAAAATCTTTTTTAAAACCATCATCTATTTGGCGTTCAAGCTGAAGAGGTGTTAAGTTTCCAACATCAAGTTTTTTTGATTTTAACATCAAAAACCTAGCAGAACTATCTGGTAAAAAATGAAAAATCATCTTATCAATATTTGGTTTATGTACAAAATGTTTAGGATTTGCATCTATGCTTATATCTTTAGAAATAGAAAATTTATCTAGTGTATAAGGTCCTGTTCCTATAGGAGACTGGTTAAACTTAGATGTCATTAAGTCTTCTTCATCTTTTAAAACATGCATTGGGAGTATATCCATCATCCAAGTTTCTAGTGCTTTAAAATAAGGATATTTGTATTTAATAATTATTTTATGTTCGTTTATCATCTTAACTGATTTTACATGTCTGAAGCTTGAAGAGTATGGAGTATATATCTTTGGCGATATTATTGTATTGTAGGTAAAAAGAACATCTTTTGCGCTAAAAGGTTCACCATCACTCCAAAGAACATCATCACGAAGTATAAACTCTAAAGTAGTTTCATCTAAAAACCTATAGCTCTTTGCTAAATCCATTTTTATCTTTGCATCTTTATCATAACTAATAAGACCATTAAATACCCATCTTGTTATTTGAGAGCTTATTGAATCTGTTGAGAGTATAGGGTTTACTCTACTTGGACTTGCTGAGATTGACATATGCAAAGTTGAAGACATTACATGTAAAGAGAATATAAATAAAATAATAATTGTTTTCATAAGTTATTGTACTGAAAAATTGAGCAAAAAAAAAGCGCTCTTGGTGGGCAACCTGAGCGCTTGATTTTTAAAATTTATAAGTTCTATCTACAAAAAGGAGGTTTTTGTCTTGGTAATAAAATTATATAGTTTTTCTATTAACACTCTTTTAACTATTTATTAATAGAAAGTAAATGAGATAAATTTTATCCTATTTATGTAACTCTTTTTTTAATTCATCTAAATTTTGCTCACTATAAACTTTTATACCATTATCTTTAAGTAATTGTGTTGTTATTCCATCTCCATTTACTAGAGTCTTAGTAAATGTACCATCATAAATAACTCCATTTCCACATGAAGGAGATCGAAATTTGAGTATTGCATATTTTATGTCATATTTTTTGCAAAGCTCTAATGTTTTTTTTGCACCACTCTCAAAAAATACTGTTTTATCCTCTTGGGTTTTAGTTATTGCTCTATTGTTTATAAGCTCAACTGGAGCTCTTGGAGTCTCTAATCCACCTTCAACTTCAGGGCAAAAAGAGATAAGTAACTTATCTCTTAATAACTCTTGTATAAAATCATCCGAAGAAATATCATTGTGCCCACCATCGTATCTTACATTTTCTCCAACTAAACAAGCACTTATGAGTATTTTTTCTTTTTTCATCTATTCAGTTATGCTCAAAGCAATCTCTCTTGCTTTTTTCTTTGCATTTTCAACTTCATCTAAAACCAATGAAACTGCCATACGTCTTCCTTCATGGCTATTTGGTTTTCCAAAAACTCTAACAAAAGAGTTTTTGCTAAATGCATTATCAGGTATATTAAAAGTAGGAGTTACTGACTCTACACTACTCTTATACGCACCACTTGCTCCTGGTCCATAAAAAATATAATCCAATGGTAAACCCAAAATTGCTCTTACATGTAAAGCAAATTCGCTTTGAGATTGAGTTATTAAAGTTACCATTCCAGTATCGTGTGGTCTTGGACTTAATTCACTAAAATAGACTTCCTCACCTTGGACAAAAAACTCTACTCCAAAAAGTCCACGTCCACCAAGTCCATCAGTTACTTTTTTAGCTATATCTTGTGCTTTTTTAAGAGCAACCTCACTCATACTCATTGGTTGCCAACTAAGAACATAATCACCATCTTCTTGTACATGTCCTATAGGTTCACAAAAAACTGTCTCTTTTTCATTTCTTACAGTTAATAGAGTGATTTCATAATCAAACTTTACAAACTCTTCAACAATAAGTTCACTAGAATCTCCACGTGCTTCTTTTGCAATCTCCCAAGATTTTTTTATATCTTCTTCAGACTTAATTATGCTCTGCCCATGGCCAGATGAACTCATAACTGGTTTTATAACACAAGGAATTCCAATTTTTTCTACTGCTTTTTCTAACTCTGCATACTCTTTTACAAAAAGATAGTCACTTGTTTTAACACCAAGTTGACTTGCTGCGAATTCTCTTATGTTTTTTCTATTCATTGTTTTTTTAACAGCATCTGCATTTGGAATAACATGAAAGCCCTCTTTTTCAGCCTCTATAAGAGCTTCAATGCTAAGTGCTTCTATTTCAGGAAGTATGTATGTAGGTTTTTCTCTTCTTATTACTTCTAAAAGTTCATCTTTATTTTTCATATCTATTACATAACTTCTATTTGCTACAAGTCCAGCAGGAGCATTGTTGTAAGAGTCAACTGCTACACTCTCGATTCCTAATCTACTAGCTTCTAAGATAACTTCTTTACCAAGTTCACCACTGCCTACTAGCATTATTTTTATACAATTACTTTTTAATGGGGTTGTAAATTTCATATTTTCCTCTTTTGAACTAAATTAGAATTACTAATTTATATTTTTAAAAAAAGATTATATCAAAATTTTAATTTATTAAGAGAATATTTAAAGGAGATGAGAGGGATGAACCCCTCTCATAAATAAGAAGTCTATTAAAGACCAATAACGATTAACGTTTACTGAACTGTGGAGACTTTCTTGCTTTCTTTCTACCAAATTTCTTACGCTCAACTGTTCTTGAGTCACGAGTAAGAAGACCTAGAGGTTTAAGCTCTGCTCTGAACTCAGGATCCATAGAAGCCAGTGCTTTAGAGATTCCGTGTCTTAGTG